>JBDTVF010000121.1:0-9858 GCA_040007325.1 Ginsengibacter sp.
TAAAACTATGCAGGGTTTCCAGGTACAGCGAAAAGGTGGATGGGATACCCATGGCCTGCCGGTAGAACTTGGAGTAGAAAAGTTATTGGGCATTACTAAAGAAGATATCGGAAAAAAGATTTCTGTAGAGGAGTACAATGAAACGTGCCGCCGCGAAGTATTAAAATTTAAGGATAAGTGGGACTCGCTTACACAGAAAATGGGTTATTGGGTAGATCTTGATCATCCGTACATCACTTTTGAAAGTAATTATATCGAGACACTTTGGTGGTGCCTCAAAGAGCTTTACAACAAAGGCCTTTTATATGAAGACGTAAGTATTCAGCCCTACTCGCCTGCAGCCGGTACCGGTTTAAGCTCTCACGAATTAAATCAGCCGGGCACTTACAAGGATGTGAAGGATACAAGTGTTGTCGCGATGTTCAAAGCAACTAATGATAAGAAATCACAGAAGTTATTTGAGGCAGCGCAAACTCAAGAATTATTTTTTCTTGCTTGGACAACAACGCCATGGACACTTCCTTCAAATCTTGGCCTTACCGTAGGTCCCAATATTGACTATTTACTTGTCAGAACTTTTAACCCATATAGTGGAAAACCGTGTGCCGTGATCCTTGCAAAAAATCTTTTGCACAAATATTTTCCGGAGCACCTGGATGAATGGATAGAAGGTAATAACGCAGAACTGTATTCGGACCTGGTAAACTGGCTCGATAAAGGTTCAGATACTGATCTTATTGAAAATAATAGTTCATTAAAATCCGCATTTGATGTTCTTGTAAAAAAGAAACAGTTACCATTTAAGGTGTTGATGGAGGTTAAAGGTTCTGCTTTAGCCGGTTTGACTTACGAACAACTCCTCCCATCTGAAGCCAATTCTTTTGAAAAAATAAATGAAATAACACCCGGAGCTCAACCCTTCAAGGTGGTGACAGGTGATTTTGTAACCACCGAAGACGGTTCCGGTATTGTTCATACTGCGCCGGCCTTCGGTGCCGATGACTTTAAAGCTGGTAAAAAAAATAGCCTTGGCATACTAACACTTGTAGATAAAGAAGGAAAATTTATTGAAGGAGTGGGAGAATTCAGTGGAAGGTTTGTAAAGAACTATAAGGATGATCCGAGGTACGAAGACGTAAATGTGGACATTTCTGTTAATCTAAAAAAAGACAACCGCGCCTTTAAGGTAGAAAAGTATGAGCATAATTATCCTCATTGCTGGCGTACAGACAAACCAATAATTTATTATCCACTCGATGCATGGTTTATTAGAACCACTGCCGCCAAAGAAAGAATGATCGAGTTGAATAATACTATTAACTGGAAGCCTGCCTCAACTGGTACTGGTCGTTTTGGCAACTGGCTGGAAAATATGGTGGACTGGAACCTAAGCCGAAGTCGCTTTTGGGGAACACCTTTACCGATTTGGCGTACTGTGGATGGCGAAGAGGAAAAGTGCATTGGGTCGATCGATGAATTGAAATCTGAAATAAAAGATTCAATTAACGCAGGTATTCAAAAGGATCCAAAAAATAGAGAGGGAGGTTTTTCTACAGATGATTTTATAGAAGAACTTACTTCCGATTTACATAAACCATTTGTTGACGATATCATATTAGTATCAGCGGATGGCAAGCCAATGAGACGGATGCCCGATCTTATTGACGTTTGGTTTGACAGCGGCGCGATGCCTTATGCACAATGGCATTTTCCTTTTGAAAATAAAGAACAGTTTCAGAAAAATTTTCCCGCAGATTTTATTGCCGAAGGTGTAGATCAAACCCGTGGATGGTTCTATACTTTGCACGTGCTGGCTGCGCTTTTATTTGATAGTATTGCCTATAAAACAGTAGTAAGTAATGGCTTGGTGCTCGATAAGAACGGCAACAAAATGAGTAAGCGGATTGGGAATGTGGTTGACCCGTTCGAGACTTTAGACATCTTTGGACCTGATGCTACACGGTGGTATTTAATTACGAACGCTTCCCCATGGGACAGCCTCAAATTTGACATTGAAGGCATCAAGGAAGTGCAGCGAAAATTTTTCGGCACTCTATATAATACCTACCAGTTTTTTGCCTTGTATGCAAATGTAGATGGCTTCACCTTTGAAGAAAAATACATCCCGGTAAACGAGCGTCCCGAAATGGATCAGTGGATCATTTCAGCACTTAATTCTTTAATAGCAGATGTCACTAAAAGCTTCGATGACTATGAACCTACACAGGCAGGAAGATTAGTAGAAAATTTCGTTGATGGCGAATTAAGTAACTGGTATGTGCGTCTTTGCCGCCGCAGGTTTTGGAAAGGCGAGTACGAAAAAGACAAGATATGTGCCTACCAGACTCTGTATGAATGCCTGCAGGTTATTAGCCAGCTTATTGCCCCAATAGCACCATTTTTTGCAGATTGGCTTTTTATCAATTTGAACAACGTCACAGGTCTTTCGAAGCTTAAGTCGGTTCATCACACATTATTTCCAAAACAAGATGATAAGCTTATTGACAAAGCACTTGAAGAAAGGATGCAATTGGCCCAGGATGTTTCCTCGTTGATTCTTTCCCTGCGTAAAAAAATAAATATCAAAGTAAGACAGCCGTTGCAAAAGGTAATCATACCGGCTAATAATTCGAACGTGGAATCGAACATCCGCAAGATTGAGGAGATCATAAAATCTGAAACTAACATTAAAGAAATAGAGATCATACCGGCTGACAACAATTTTATTAAGAAGAAGGCAAAAGCCAATTTTAAAACACTTGGAAAAAAGTTGGGGCAAAAGATGAAATGGGCTGCGGAAAGAATTCAAAATTTGACGGACGCGGAGATAGGTCAAATAAGGGACGAACCTTTCTTGCTAAACCCTGGTGATGCGCAAGCTGTGTATATTTCCCAGGAAGATGTTGAAGTATCGACCAATGAAATACCAGGGTTTGAGATAGCAGTAAAAGGAATCCTTACGATTGCTCTGGACATAGAACTCTCCGATAAATTAAAGCAGGAAGGTTTTGCGAGGGAATTTGTGAATCGTATTCAAAATATCAGGAAAGAAAGAAATTTTGAGCTAACGGACAAGATAGTTGTAAAAGTGGCAGACGAGGATGGCGCAAGGACTGCGATTACTGAATTTAATAACTATATTTGCGCCGAAATTTTAGCAGATAAGCTCGAATTTGTCAGGGAAATTGAGGATGGCACCCCAATTGAAGTTAATAATGACTCTTTAACAGTGAACGTAACAAAAAAGGAAAATTAGTATGGCTCAACAGAAAAAAAAGCCTGCACCGGCTTCAAAGAAGCCGGCGGCTGCTAAAAAAAATATGGCTCCTGTAAAGAAAGCCGCAGCTAGTTCTGCAAAAAGTGCTGCTAAAAAAGCTGCACCTAAGAAAACTGTAGCCAAGAAAACTACGATAAGTAAAGTTGCAGCTGCAAAGACAGCACCTGCTAAAAAGAAAGTTGCGGCTCCAAAGGCCGCCGCTAAAAAAACAGCTAAACCTATCACTAAATCCGCGCCGGCTAAAAAAACTGCTAAACTGGTGGCTAAAAATGCAGCACCCAAAAAATTGGCTACACCAAAAAAGAGTACGGCAACTAAACCTGCTGTGAAAGATAAAAAGGCTCCTGTAGCATCAGCACCGGCTAAAAAATCAATAGTTGCGACTGCTTCAAAAAAGCAACCTGACGCAACAGGGGCTGATCATAAGCAAAAGCTTAAAAGTGCAGTTGCAAAAAGCTCTGAGAAAACTAAAGAGAAAAAAGAATCTTCGAAACCTTTTGTAATGCCAAAGACCTCAACAGAGAAAGCGCGTAAATATGAACCACAATTTGTAAAATCGGTACTCGACCAGGTACCAGAAGAAAATAACGGACCAAGCATGAGATATAGTGACAATGAGTTGACAGAATTTAGAGATCTTATCAAGAGAAAACTGGAAACAGCAAAAAAAGAATTAGGCTATTTACAAGGCCTTATAACTCGCAAAGATGAAATGGGTGGCGACGATACGGATAACAGGTACATGACCATGGAAGATGGTAGCCTCAGTATGGAAAGAGAACAATTGAGTCAAATGGCAAGCCGCCAGATCACTTTTATTGATCACCTGGAAAAGGCTATGATGCGTATTGAAAACAAAACTTATGGCATTTGCCGGGTTACAGGAAAACTGATTGATAAAGCTCGTTTAAGGGCAGTACCACATGCCACTTTATCAATTGAAGCAAAAATGGGAATCTCCAAATAAAAGAATTAGAAAAGTTTTTTTAAGAGAGCTACTAATTGGCTCTTTTTTTTTGTAAAAAATTTTTACATTCAGATATGCTTAGAAAATTAAGAACAGTTATTTACCATGTAAATGATTTGCAAAAGGCAAAAGCATGGTATACAAAAGTCACTGGTGTTCAGCCGTATTTTGATGAGAGCTATTATGTAGGATTTAGTATCTACGGCTGTGAACTTGGCCTCGATCCTGTAATGGATGAGGTGAAAGGTGGCACACAATCTGTCGCCTATTGGCTGGTAGATAATATAGAGGAATGCGTCAAAAATTTTCTTGCAGAAAATGCAAAGATCATTGTGCCTGTTACCGACGTAGGTGCAGGAGTCAAAGTAGCTACTATCGGGGATCCTTTTGGCAACTGCATTGGCCTGATCGAAGAGAAGACCGGTTCCTGATTATTTGACTTCCTGCATAACCACTAGTTTTTTATAGAAGCCACCTTTCGTCATGAGGTCATCATGATTGCCTCGTTCCACAATTTTTCCTTTTTGCAAAACGATAATCTCATCGGCGTGTCGAATGGTACTTAGCCTGTGCGCTATAACAATACTCGTGCGATTGCTCATAAGGTTGTTAATGGCATCTTGTACCAGCCGCTCACTTTCGGTGTCGAGTGAGGATGTTGCTTCATCTAATATCAATATCGGGGGATTTTTTAAAACGGCTCTTGCAATAGTGGCCCTCTGTTTTTCGCCGCCACTTAGTTTATTACCCCGTTCACCAATATTCGTTTCGTAGCCGTTCTCTTTTTGTATAATAAAATTATGGGCGTTTGCAACTTTTGATGCTTGCTCAATTTCGTCAGGGCTTGCATCATCTTTACCCAAAGCAATATTATTGGCGATAGTATCATTGAATAAAATTGCTTCCTGTGTTACAATTCCCATGTTGTTGCGGATGGATGCCAACGAATAGTTTTTTATATCGACGCCGTCCAACAGCACTTCTCCTTTGGTTGCATCGTGAAAGCGAGGGACAAGATCTACCAGCGTGCTCTTGCCTGCACCTGATGATCCAACTATCGCCACGCTTTTCCCTTTTTTTATTGTAAGGTTGATGTCCTCCAATATCATTTTATCCTCATAGAAAAACGACACGTCTTTAAACTCGATGTCGCTTTTGAATTCTGCCATTTCTATGGGATGCTCTATTTCTTTTATAGAAACGTCTTGTTCTATGAGATGCTCTATCCGCTCAATACTCGCAGAACCTTTCCTGATGTTATAGGAGGCGGATGAAAGATTTTTTAATGGTTGTATGAGTTGTGAAAAAATGATAATGTAGGTAATAAAGTCACCTGGATTTAGGAATGAATTGCCTAAAACCAACCTGCCGCCAAACCACAAAACGCATACAATGGCAAAAACCCCGAGCACTTCACTCACCGGGGATGCGGAGTCACGTTTTACATTCGCCTTGTTCTTAATAATAAACAACTCAGCATTTTGAGCGGTTAATTTGTCGTATTGTTTCTTCTCAGCATTAAATGCCTTAATGATGCGAATACCCCCAAGAGTCTCGTCAATAGTAGACAGTATAGCCCCCAGCTTTTCCTGCACGGCAGTACTTTGCTTTTTGAGCGATCTACCTATTCTTCCTATGATAAAGCCCGATACCGGTAAAAATAAAACCAGGAAAAGCGTAAGCTGCGGACTTAGGATAACCATGTAAAGAAAAAAGAAAAGAATCGTAACCGGCTCCCTGAACAGCGTTTCCAGCAAATTCATTACAGATGTTTCAACATCCACAAGATCATTAGTCATGCGGCTCATGATATCACCTTTCTTCTGATCATTAAAATAACCTATAGGCAATACAAGAATTTTTTTCAGCATGCGGCTGCGCATGTCATTTATCACTCCATTTCTGATCGGTGTAATAAAATAGACCGACAGGTATAGAAAAATATTTTTAAGAATAATTGCCCCAAGTACTAATAAGCAGATAATTCCAAGCGCCTTTATATCACCATTTGGCAATTTGATCGTTTCGTATAGCCATATTTTTAAAAAGTTGACAGGGTTCAGTTTAGAAAAAAATCCAGTTGCATCAGAAACCGGCACAAGTGAATCATTCTTTTTAAAAATAAGAAGGAGAAAAGGACTTAATAGCCCGAGCGAGATAACAGAAAACAGGTTCGAAAGAACATTAAAGCCGAAGTAAGCAAAGATTAACCTGGGATAGTTGGAAACATATCGAAAAATAACTCGTAAACTCTTCATCTAAGCTGTTGAAATGCAAATAACTTTTAATAAAGGCAAAGTAACTAATTTTACAAAGATCAACATTCAATTATATGACTGAAGGAAAAAGACAAAAGCAGGTGGCAGCGGAGATTTCGAAGGTGCTTAATGAAATTTTTCTCCGCATGGGTCTTAATATGCAGGAAGGCGGAATGGTATCAATTTCCTCGGTAAAAATCACCCCTGATCTTTATGAAGCAAGAATTTACTTAAGTATGTTCCAGGTAAAAGATAGCGACGCTGTATTGGAAAAATTTAAAGACAGGAGCAGTGAAATACGCGGAGAACTTGGGAACAGCATGCGCCACCAGTTAAGAAGTATACCGCAGCTTACATTTTATATCGATGATACACTCGATTATGTTTTTAAGATCGAAGAATTGCTCGATAATATTAAGAAAGAAAAAGGTGATTCTTAAATTGGGTTACCGTGCCGGGTGAACGATTTTTTAGATTTTCACTAATATCTTTTTTGCGGAATAGACCAGTGAATTAATTTCTCATCAACCATTCAGTCTTGTATTTAAAATTTGCATGGAGATATTTTAGGGCAAAAAAAAGCACCAACGCAATTAACATTATTTCGTGGGTAACCGCTGGCGTTATTGCGTTTTCTACCATGTGCCAGGTACTGGTGTTAAGCGTATTTAATGGTTTTGAAGGGCTGGTTCAGTCGTTGTATTCCAATTTCTATTCTGATGTAAAAGTGTTACCTCCAAAAGGAAAAACTATCACATTATCTGCTTCGCAAATCTTAGCGATAAGAAACATGCCTGGCGTGAAGGGCACTTCGCTTGACGTAGAAGAAAAGGCATTGCTGCAGAATGGAGAACAGCAAACAGTGGTATTATTAAAAGGGGTGGATGATGGCTACTCAAAAGTTTCAGGCGTGCCGCAAAACATGTATCATGGTGTTTATGATATAGGAACGGTAGACACACCAAAACTTGTAATGGGCTCCGGTATTGAGTATGCAGTAGGTGTTGAGTCTGATAAAAATCTTTTTCCCGTAACAGTTTTTCTTCCGAAAAAATCAGAGACCGGAAGCTCCAATCCATTGGCAACTTTGAGTGAAGGCAATGCAAATACTTCTGGAAGCTTCGCCATTCAACAAGACTTCGATAATAAATATGTTATTACTAATCTCGATTTTGTAAAGCAGCAAATGAATTATGGGGCCGACGAATACAGTGCACTCGAAATATCATTAACAGATCCAAATAACTCAGATGAGTTCACAAAAGGCCTCCAGCAGAAGCTTGGAGCAAATTATAAAGTTGTTACAAAGTATGAGCAAAACACCAGCCTTTATAATTCTATGCGACTGGAAAAATGGGTGATATATGCGGTACTTACTCTTATTCTTATAATAGCTGCCTTTAATATGATTGGTGCGTTGACGATGCTAGTATTGGAAAAACGTAAGGACATAAGCGTATTACAAGCCCTGGGTGCAGATAGAAATCTCATTAAAAAAATATTCCTGAGTGAAGGCATTCTGCTTGCGATAGCAGGCGCAGGCACCGGCATTATCCTGGCATTAATACTTTGCTTTCTACAAGTGAAATTCAAGATTATAAAACTCGAAGGAGCCTCTTTTCTTATCGACTATTTTCCTGTAAAACTTGTACTGACCGATTTTCTGCTGGTAATTGCAACAGCGCTGATCATTTCATTCACTGCTTCGTGGTTTCCCGCAAGAAAAGCATCTCAGCAAATATTTGATTTAAAATCTTAATGGATTGAATAAAGGAAAAGCAGAAAACAATTACTTACAAAAAAATTCTTTAGTGCACATGTCTGCGTTTAATGATACCGCCGGAAGCTTCTCTTATCATACTTGCAAAAATGAAAGCTCTTCCGTCTATTTCATGCACAAGATTTTTTAATTTTCTTAATTCAAGCCTTGTTACCACAGTGAAAATAATATCGACATCCTGGTGCATTTCAAACTGCCCTGGTAAGTAACCGCGTTCTCCTTTATAAACCGTAATACCCCGTCCCATCTCATTTACCAGCCTGTCTTTAATGATCTCACTTTTGCCTGAAATGATGGTAACTCCAATATATGCTTCCAGGCCTTCTACTACATAGTCAATAGTTTTCGAAACAGTGAAATAGGTAAGCACCGAGTATAAAGCCGTGTCAATCCCAAACTTAAATGCAGCGATGGAAAAGATGACAATGTTAATTGCCAGGATTATTTCTGTGATGGTGAAGCTTGTTTTTTTCCAGGTATATAATGCGAGCACTTCAATACCATCTATTGCGCAGCCTGCCCTCATTGCCAGACCGGTACCTATTCCAAGAAAGAAACCTCCAAAAATTGATATCAGCAATTTATCCTGCGTCATCTGGTAAAAAGGAATTAAAAGGCAAACACCGAGGAGAATGATGCATAGCAATGTTTTCAGTGCATATTTTAAATTCACTGCATAAATACACATGATGATGAATGGAATATTGGCGATGATAATTACATAAGTCAGGTTGAGATAGTATATCTCATGTATCAAAAGAGAAATACCGGTAACACCACCATCAAAAAAATTATTAGGCACCAGGAATCCTTTAAGCGCGAACGCAGCCAGAAATGCGCCAGTTATCATAAATATAAGATCGGCTAACCAGCCCTTTGTGGAAAAGCCTATCAATTGGTTTTTAGAAATGTGTTTGTTATTTTTCAAACCTTGTACGTTTTGTTTCAGTCTGGTATTGAGTTTTTTGTTAGCGCTCTCCGTAAAGTAATGTTGAGATTGTAGAAATTCAACCTCTATGGTTTGCCACCGGGCCCTGTCTTTTATAATGCCTGCTTCATGTAATTCTTTGTAAAGCTTGTTGGCCTTAGTTACATAACTGTCTGTCCCAAGGTAATAAAGGTCAGCATCGCAAATTATCTGCTGAAGCAAATTGACGGGTGCCTGCGGCATTTTAGTAGCCATAATCAAGCTGCAAATTTTTTCAATCTCATCATTAGTATATTCAAAATCCGGCAGCCACTTTTTAGCCATTTTGCAAGATATATCCTCGTGACCTTTGTATGTTTCAAGCATGCCACATTCATGAAAGAGCGCAGCTGTCTTAAGCATTGTGAGATCAGGTTCTTCCACACCTTCCGTAGTGGCCAGCTCAGTTACATGCTCAATCACATCTTTCGTATGTGTTACATCGTGATAGGTAAGATATTTTGGTAATTCTGCCTCAAGCTTATTAATCAAAAACGAACAGGCTTTATCAAACTGCATCTGGAATTATTATCGGGAACAATTGTTTTGAGTAATAATTAAAAATACAGATTTTGTTCTGCCTGCAAAATTCTACCTGCAACGATGTTT
>JBDTVF010000122.1:0-9685 GCA_040007325.1 Ginsengibacter sp.
ATAAACCTATTTGCATTTTGATAAATCGGTTTAATAAAAATATAAGTGATGCAATAATAGGGGTTCAACAGGAAGGTATTGGAAAGATAGTAGCTGATGGCAACCTGCCCGGTTTCGAACCAACCTATACCTATAAAATAGAACTTGCTGACGGTATGAACGTAAACATAAGTACGTCGGAAGTAAGTTACCCTAATGGTTGCAGGAAATTTATGCCGGATGCCACGGTTTACGGTGCAGATTCTCTCTTACAAACATCTATAAATTTATTACGGGCCGGTAAAGGAAATAAAACATTATGTCCCCAGTCTGAAAAGGATATGGCCGTAGCAACCAAAGTTGAAAGCTATGACAGCACAGCTTATCCGTCAGCGCCGTTGCGCCTTTTGGGATTGATGCGATATTGGAGCGCCATTAATTATTTCTGCCCGAATAAGGACAGGATTGTGAAAAAATGGGACAGTGTTTTGTATGAATATGTTCCCAAAATTTTAGAAGCAAAAGACTCAATGGAATATACATTGGCTGTTGCAAAGCTGATCACTGAGATACATGATGGGCACGGCTTTCTTGGAAGTAAGGTCTGGCGAAAACAGTATCAAAATATTCCTGAAATACAACTAAAGTATATTCAAAATAAAACGGTCGTTTATAAGACATTTAATAACTCTTTAAAAAATGTAATCTCTACAGGCGATGAAATATTGAAAGTAGATGACGTTGAAATAAATAAATTAAGAAAACGAATTGGGCAATACATCGGGTCATCAAACGATGCTGCGCTTCAGCGGGATGTGACATCAAATGTACTTGCAGGGCCGGATAGCAGCAACGTAAAAATTACTTATTTGCATAACGGTGTTGTAAAAACTTTGCACCTGAAAAGAACGGCTGGAAAGTATGCATATAATAATAGTACCGGCATACCTGGCGAAACCAGAAGTTGGAAAAAATTAAATAGTAATACCGGCTATGTTGACTTCGGAAAAATAGAAGTTTCTCAAATTGATTCTATGATGAATGACTTTAGGGATATGAAGACAATAGTTATTGATAACCGCAGCTATCCGCGTGGTACGGTATGGACGCTTATTAATTACCTTTCTGCTAAACCGGTAGCGGGTGCCACAGGCAGTACGATGATTGCAGATTCGCCGGATCCTAATACTGAAACCATTCAATCTTCGCTGTGGGAAATACCTGTTACGCCGAAATTTATTTATAATGGAAGAATCATTATCCTCGTAAATGAAACCACACAAAGCCAGGCAGAATATAGTTGCATGGTAATACAGGCTGCGCATAAAAACACCATCATCATGGGCAGTCAGACAGCAGGCGCAGACGGCGATGTAACAGGTATAAGCATACCGGGAGGAATTCAAACAGCTTTTTCAGGCCATGGCATACATTATCCGGATGGCAGGCCAACACAGGGTATTGGCATTGTGCCTGATGTAAAAATTTCACCAACGATTAAAGGAATTAAAGAAGGCAAAGACGAAGTGCTGGAGAGGGCAATTCAATTCGCAGCAACAGGAAAGTAAAATGATAAATGATTTTTACATTTAAGGGGATACGGCCTACGATTGCTATCTCAAAAATAAAAAGGCATTCGCCTTAAAGAAGGATTATGGCTAGCAATATTATCTAAACCGTGGCAAATTTAGCTGGTTGATAATGCTTAATATCAACAGCACACTAAAAAAATATTCTTTTATGTTTTCTTTATTACCGGGGTCCGCCACCGATGGCTCAAGCAGATTCTCATCTATTTCTATTGCCACATAGCAGATGCCACTCACAAATGAAAACCTTACATCTCTCTTAATTTGCGTTTTGAACCGTACTATTCTTTCGATCATTTCATCATCTAAAATTGAACGGGCCTCTGAAGGTGATGTAGTATAAGCAACAAAGTTCTTATTAAATGCCGCGTGATCTGAATTGATACGATACACTTTGGGCAATGCCATATATCTTTCAAAATATTCGTCAGCCAGGCTAAGAGATAATTGATTATCTTCTGATGGCCACACGTAAGTCGCCTTTGTAAATATTTCGTTAAGGGGTGCAGCGAAAAAGAGGCCTTCAAAAATATTGACGGATCTACCGTTTGTACCTTTTGCATTGTAACTTGTTTGTAATTCCGATGAGTAAAACTTTACACCTTTATAAATACCGGTAATATGATCCTCGCCGAATATGTAATTGTAAACGTGATTGAACAGGCCGCTCGTTTTGTAGTCATTAGTAGACATTCTTTTTGAAGGGCTATAAACTGCGCCTGGATTTAAGTAACTAACGATTTCGTTGATAACTGATGTTTTAAAATTATTTCTTAACACATTCTTTTTTGCAGAATATTTATGCACTGTAAAGCCTGTAAACATTAATAATAAAAACGCTACAAGCGGTGCATCCATAAAGAAGCAAACAACTGCCAGTAATACCGAAGCAATACCTGCAGTGCTCCATTTACTGGCATCATTACTTTGCGCATTAAGTCTCGCTAGAAACGGCTCAATACGAGCCGAATAAAAACTTTCAAAGTCTTTTATATCATTCATTTGCGGGTTGAATGTATTGGTTTTTTTGTAACTATGCATAGATACAATTTTACATCATGCGCATTATTACTTATAACGTAAACGGCATAAGAGCTGCAATAAGAAAAGGGTTTATTGATTGGCTGAATACTGATCCCGCCGATGTCATTTGCCTGCAGGAAGTAAAGGCAAATAGGGAAGATGTGGATACCGCGTCCATTGCATCTGCGGGGTACAGGTCTTATATTTTTTCAGCACAAAAAAAAGGATATAGTGGTGTCGCAATACTTTCAAAACTTCTTCCCGACAATGTTGAGTATGGCCACAGTAATGTACAAAGCGACTTTGAAGGAAGAGTGCTTCGTGCAGATTTTAATGATGTCACTTTGATCAATGCCTATTTTCCATCGGGCACGAGTGGGGAACACAGACAATCTTATAAATATATCTGGCTTGATGAGTTTTTAGATTATTTGAATAAACTCCGGAAGACCAGGAAGAAGATCATCTTATGTGGCGATCACAATATTGCTCATAAAGAGATCGACATTCACAATCCTAAGTCAAATAAAAACACTACCGGCTTCTTGCCTGAGGAAAGGGCATGGTTTGATAAATTGCTTGCTAATGATTTTATAGATGGTTTTCGTCATCTTAATGGAGAACCACATCAGTATACCTGGTGGAGTGTAATGCGCCCCAGTACACGACTTGAGAATAAAGGCTGGCGCATAGATTATATCAATGTTACTTCCAATTTGAAAAGCCGTATAAAAGATGTACGAATTTTTCCCGAAGTAAAGCATAGTGATCATTGCCCTGTGTATATGGATATAAAATTGTAGCCTATGTTTATATATAACACGACAATCAAGATCGACAATGACATAGAAGATGAATGGTCAAAGTGGATAAGAGAAACTTTTATTACCGAAACTATAAACACAGGTTTATTTTATGATCATCGTTTCTTTAAGTTGCTTGACCAGGATGAGCGCGAAGGCAAAACTTTTATCATTCAATTTTATTCAAATGATAGAAGATCATGTGATGATTACACAGCTAATCAGTCTAAAAACTTTGAAAAAATGATGGCTGATAAATGGGGCGATAAATTCATTGTATTTCAGTCCCTGCTTGAATCTGTGCAATAATTGTGAATAATATTTCAAAATAATTTAGGATGATTTTCATTCATTAAGTATATATTTTTATAAACAAATTACCACACCGCTAAAGTGTGGAACCCTTGCCAGTATTGAATCTAATGGTTGTTGATAAAGTCTAATGAAGTTCATTTATGTCAAACAAATTTGCTTAAATCCTTGCCAATCGCGGATTTTAGCGAAAAAATGCGAATAAAAAAATCCTAAAAAATTTTGTTGCAATAAAAAAGCCTCTATATTTGTTGCAGTTAAAAAATCAAATAAATTATTATGAACAAAGCAGAACTAATCGCCAAAATGGCTGATGATGCAGGAGTTACAAAAACACAGGCAAACGCTACCCTTGATTCATTCGTGGAAGCAGTTACCAAAACTTTAAAAGGTGGTGGTAAAGTTACACTTGTGGGCTTTGGTACTTTTTCCGTAAGTAAAAGAGCTGCTCGTAATGGCCGCAATCCTCAAACTGGCGCTGTAATTAAAATTAAAGCTAAGAAAGTAGCTAAATTTAAAGCAGGAAAAGAATTGTCTTCGAAAATCTGATTTTCGTAAAATCTTCTAGAAGCAAGGTGCATTTATGTATCTTGCTTTTTTTATGAATACACTTAACAAAATTTCATTTACTTAACCTAATAACTAAATAAAAAATTTCAATATGGGACGAGGTGATAAAAAAACTAAGAAAGGAAAAATCTTCAAAGGCTCATTCGGTAAAAGCCGGCCTGCAGACACAAAGAAAACAACATCTAAGGCTCCTGAAAAAGTAGTAGCAAAAAAATAAGAAACATTACGGGGCAAGTCTTTCTATCGTCCACTTATTATTTTTATCGATGGTGTATTGCAGGCGGTCATGCAGCCTGCTCCGTCTGCCTTGCCAGAACTCCACCAGCTGTGGTTGCACGATATAGCCGCCCCAATTATCCGGCCTTGGTATGTTTTCTTCGCCAAATTTATCGTTGTAATAAACTACATTTTTCTCAAGTATTTCCCGGTCGTCGATCACCTGGCTTTGAGGTGAGCTCCATGCGCCAATGCGGCTCTTAGACGGACGGCTTGCAAAATATTCATCACTTTCCTGCGCACTTATCTTTTTTACTGAGCCTTCTATTCGCACTTGCCGCTCTAATTCTTTCCATAAAAATACCAGTGCAACAGATGGGTTCATTTCAATTTGCTTTCCTTTCCTGCTTTCATAATTAGTAAAGAATACGAAACCATCCTGATGAAGATCTTTTAATAGAACAATTCTTGCTGACGGTTTGCCGTGCTCATCACATGTAGCTAATGTCATAGCGTTTGGCTCCGCTATATCAGCATCTATCGATTCTTTCCACCATTTTTGAAATTGTTTCAGCGGGTCTTTGTCAACATCATTCTCAAGCAGCGATTTGAGTTTATAATCTTTTCTTATATCGGCGATGTCTTTGTTTTGCATAATGTCTTTGCCACCTTTTTTGTTTAAAACTATTACTTCATACAACGAAGTTACGGCAGGATGTGTTGATGTTTCATCTTATCGCCCCCCTTCCCATTCATCTATTATTTCATTAAATACGAGAGTATGTCTTACATTTAAAAATCAATATCAACCAAAACTAATTATGAAGTATTTAGTTGCATTTCTATTTGCCAATTTGCTGCTTATTATCCCGGAATTAAATGCGCAGAAAAAGAAGACTTCTGAAGACGAAAAAGTTTCTGATAAAGACCCTATGCAATCTGCAACATTCAGCGGTCTCGCATTCCGTAGCATTGGTCCGGCTCTTACGTCCGGCCGCATTGTGGATCTCGCTGTAAACCCGTCCAACACTTCTGAATATTACGTTGCATCCGCCTCGGGAGGCGTTTGGAAAACTGAAAATGCCGGTATTACTTTTTCTCCAATATTCGATGGACAAGTTTCTTTCTCTATTGGATGCGTAACTATAGACCCCAACAATTCAAAAGTAGTTTGGGTAGGTAGTGGTGAAAATAATAACCAGCGTGTAGTTGGGTATGGTGATGGAGTTTATAAAAGTGAAGATGGCGGCAAAAGCTGGACAAATGTTGGGCTGAAAAAATCTGAGCATATAGGGATGATCGTAATAGATCCCAATAATTCTGACATTGTATTTGTGGCCGCTTACGGCCCGGTTTGGAGTAGTGGTGGCGAAAGAGGAATTTATAAAACAACGGATGGCGGCAAATCATGGAAGCAGGTATTATCAGTAAGCGGGAATACCGGGTTCAATGAAATTCACATGGATCCCCGGGATAGCAAGGTTCTTTATGCCGCAGCACATCAAAGACAACGGCAGGTATTTACTTACATCGGCGGCGGCCCGGAAAGTGCGATATACAAAAGCATAGATTCCGGAGCTACCTGGAATAAAATAATGAAAGGGTTACCGGAAAATATTGATCTCGGGCGGATCGCTTTAGCTATAAGCCCGGTAAATCCGGATCATATTTTTGCCATGGTTGAAGCTTCCGAAGATAAAGGAGGTTTGTATGCATCTACTGACCGGGGCGCAAGCTGGGAGAAGAAGAGCAGTTATTTTACTTCAGGAAATTATTACCAGGAAATCTTTTGCGATCCTAAAGATGAAAATACCATTTTCGCCATGGACACCTATGCTAAAATAAGTGAGGATGGAGGCAAAACATTTCGCAATCTCGGAGAGAAAAGTAAGCATGTAGACAATCACGTTATATGGATTGATCCGGCTAATACACAGCATTTGCTCGTGGGTTGTGATGGTGGCTTATATGAAAGTTACGACAGGGCAAAGAACTGGAATTTTAAAGCAAACATTCCGGTAACACAGTTCTACAAAGTATCTCTTGATAACAGTTTTCCTTTCTATTATGTGTACGGCGGCACACAAGACAATTTTAGTCTCGGTGGCCCTTCACGCACGATAAGCGGTAATGGCATTGTAAACAGCGATTGGTTTGTAACCAATGGCGGCGATGGTTTTGAAAGCCAGGCAGACTACGTTGATTCCAATATTATTTATGCGGAATCTCAGTATGGGGGCATAGTGAGGTACGACAGAAAGAGTGGGGAAAGTTTAAGCATCAGGCCAATTGAGGCTGCCGGGGAAGAGCCTTACAGATGGAATTGGGATGCACCCTTGCTTATTTCACAGCATGATCATAAGCGTTTATATTTTGCTTCAAATAAAGTTTTCAGGACGGATGACCAGGGCAATACGTGGAAAGAAATAAGCCCGGATCTGTCGCGAGGTATTGACAGAAACAAGCTAACGGTAATGGGTAAAGTTTGGAGCGTGGATGCGGTGGCTAAGAATGGGTCAACGGATCACTATGGCCAGGTGACAACTATTGCCGAATCGCCATTGGATGAAAACATTTTATATGCGGGTACTGATGATGGTCTTATTCATGTGACGACTGACGGTGGAAAGAACTGGACTAAGATCGACAACATTCCAGGTGTGCCCGATCGTACATACATTAACGAGATTATTGCATCATCGCACGATAAGAATGTCGCCTATGCTGCGATCAATCATCACCGGTATGGCAACTTTAAGCCATATCTTTTTAAAACAACTAATGGCGGTAAAACCTGGACTGCCATTCAAAATAATTTGCCTGAACGCGGAACGGTATATTGTGTTGCTGAAGACCCAAAAAATGCCAACCTGTTATTTGCAGGCACAGAGTTCGGGGTTTATTTCTCCATTGACAGAGGTGCTAAATGGATTCAGTTAAAAGGAGGTTTGCCGCCGATAGCCATAAAAGATATGGAAATTCAGAAGCGTGACAATGACCTTGTGGTGGCAACGTTTGGTCGCGGATATTATGTGCTGGATGATTACACGCCTTTAAGAACACTTGCAGCTGCCGACCTTGATAAAGCGGCATTCATTTCACCAGCAAGAAAAGAATGGATGTTTGTTCAATCTTATCCACTTGGGCTAAGAGGAAAAAGTTTCCAGGGTGAAAGTTATTGGAATGCGCCTAATCCGGTTCCCGGTTCTGTATTTACCTATTATCTTAAAGAGGATATAAAAACACTCAAAGAAAAAAGACTAGAGGCTGAAAAAGAAAAAATAAAAAATAACATACCTCCTTTTTATCCAACTATCGATACGCTTCGCATTGAAGATAAAGAAAGCGACCCCTACCTGCTATTTACTATTTACGATGAGCATGGAAATGCGGTGAGGCATTTGACAGCGCCACCCAAAAAAGGCATTCACCGGATCACATGGGATTTCCGGACCGATCCTTCCGATGCTATAACGTTTGTGCCTTTCAATGAAGAAAATCCTTTCAGCTCGGCGCCGCGGGGCATATTTGTTTTGCCCGGCAACTATACTGTGTCGCTAGGTAAATACGAAATGGGTTCTTACACGCAACTTGTGCCGCCACAACCATTTTTTATTGAAGCTTTGAATATGGCTTCTATGGGTGCGGCCGATAAAAAGACTTTATATGAGTTTGGGAAAAAAGCAGCTGAGCTTAGCAGGGCAGTTGACGGCACGAATGAATATCGAACCGAACTAGTGAATAAGCTGAAGTATATGAAAGAGGCAATTATAAAAACACCATCTATTAAAGAAAATGTACTTGAAACGATTACAGAATTAAATAACAGGTTAGTTGATGTAGGGGTAAAACTCAATGGAGATGTAGCCCTGACAAAAAGGGAATTTGATGCGCCACCATCTATCAGCAGCAGGGTGGGCGCAATAATGGACGGAATGCTCACTACCACCGCGGGCGCTACGAACACATTCATCAATTCTTATACTGAGGCTGCTAAAGAGTTCGCGCCAGTATTGCAGGAAGTAAGAGCAATTGACGCGGAAGTAAACAAACTCGATCGAATACTGGAAACTAACAAGGCACCCTACACGCCGGGACGTTTACCGGATTGGAAGCTTTCACAATAATATTTATTGTTATTAAACTTAAGATTTTTCCTAATACTGCCACGTTGTTAATGAGAGTGACATAAAAAAATATGGAGACGGAACAAATAGCCCATACAATTGATAAAGCGAAAATTCCGCTCCGGAGGGTGCTTGGATTATTAACAAGTATTTTATTGGTTGCAGGCATCATGATTGGCTCTGGGGTGTTTAAGAAAATAGCGCCTATGGCTGCCTCCGGTCTCAGCAGCAACTATCTTATTGCAGCATGGATTGTTGCGGGCATCATTACCATGTTCGGCGCATTTATGATCGCCGGGCTTTCGGATCTCACCACTGATTCTGGCGGCATATATGAATACCTGCGCATGATGTTCGGAGATTTTGTCAGCTTCTTATTTGGGTGGACTGCTTTTACAATCATCGGCAGTGCATCGGTTGCTGCACTGTCTTTTATTTTTGCCCAATCGCTTAACGGCATTATTCCGCTATACGATCCCCTGGCTGGTCTAAGCCACATTTCTATTGGAAATTTTATTTATCCATTTGCCAGCTCTGGTATAAAGCTGCTTGCGATTGCTACAGTTTTATTACTTACCTGGGTAAATTACCGGGGCACAAAAAATGGTGCCTCTCTCAATACTATACTCACATGGATAAAGGTCGCTGGTATACTTTTTCTTATTGCGTTGGGGTTATTTTTTTCAAACGGCACACATGATACGCCAGCTCAATTTGCGAATTCAGGCTTTTCGAATACAGGGATTTACACAGCTTTCTTTGGAGCTTTATTAAGTGCTTTTTGGGCTTATGATGGATGGGCCGATCTGTCGTACGTAACAGGAGAAATAAAAAATCCGAAAAAAAATATTCCCATTGCAATTATCTCCGGCGTTTCAATCGTCATGCTTTTGTATGTACTGGTCAATTACGCATATATGCGAACCTTAAACCTGGAAGAACTTGCGGCAGTTGATGAGAATAATATCGCTGCTTCTGCCGTAGCCGAAAGAATCATCGGTCACAGTGGTGTTGTCTTCATTTCTATCCTTATAATGTTCAGTACACTTGGGGCGCTTAACGCGGT
>JBDTVF010000123.1:0-9671 GCA_040007325.1 Ginsengibacter sp.
GTATGATGTAATAGATGACGAAATGATCGGAAACTCATCGTTGCAGAAAATAGTGAATACATATCGAATATGGTATGAAGAAAAGTTACAACCAGGTATAAAAAATTTCCTCTACAGCGAGGATGCGGAATTAAGCAAAACGGTGCTTAAGCTTGTCGAATTCCCCTATGATATCAGCCCTGGATGGATGAAAAATTACGAAATGCCTGTACCTACCCGCGAGGATAATTATAAGCGAGAGATCATTTCTACCTTAAATTACCTGGAACTAAAAAAAATAAAAAAACTCATTAGCCTTAATGAGAAAGAACTGGAACATGCAACGTCTCCGGAAAGACAGATTCTGTTGATTCAAACCCATAACCATCTAAAAAATATGGAAATTAAAATTACCAACGAGATGGGAATGGTGATTTTAAAATAAAAGGGACATTAGCGATTTTTTTGTCAACTAACATCCCCATAAAATTATATTCGGAAAGATCAATAATCCGCGGTCTCAACAATCTTTCTGCCAGCTGCTGCTTTTATTTTAACACTATTTCTGGCAGTTGCTTCAACACCATCGCAACATTCGCCTTTAGTAAAGCGAAGTGCGCTCCAAACGTAGTCAAGTCCTACCTTTTCGCCAGATTCAAAACCTTGTGCGGTTAAATACTCCCATGTACAATCCCGGTTAAGATCGCTGGTTATTTTTGAAGTGGCTTTTGGAAAAGCTACCCATAATTTGCTCTCGGAGTGCAATGCGGGACAAACTTCCGACAGAATCTTGTGCAGCTGTTTTGAATTCAACGCAAACACAAGTGCAAAGTCAATCTTTCTTGTTTTTAGAAGCGGAGTAACATTTTTGGAAAATGAAAGTTTCGAAAACTGTTTTTCAATTGTTGAGGGGAGACCTTGAATCAAGAGATTTTTTTCATCCTCTAATTGCAGTTTTTCAAACAAGGTTTGAGACATAAGCGAAGCAATATTTTAAGATTAAAAAATAAGTCCATAAAAGACCGCACTCTTGTCATCATTGGGTTGGAGGAAGTTGTAATAAGAATGCGGCAAGACAGGTGCAAAACTACGATAAATATAACGTAAAACCTATTTTGACTTTAATAAAAAGCCCCTGAATGTGAATCCAGGGGCCATTTTTACATATCTTATATGTGTTATTTCGAATTCACAGGTTGATAATATTTCAATGCCTCAGGCATATAACTTTGAATTTTTTGTATTCTCTTCGAATCCAACGGGTGATCACTTAGTATTTCCGGTGTTGCTGAGCCACTGTTTAAAGCCGCCATTCTTTCCCAAAACGGAACTGCCTCTCTTGGGTTATAACCAGCCATCGCGGCAAATATCAAACCCAAATGGTCGGCCTCATATTCCTGGTTTCTTGAATTTGGTAAGAGAACTCCGATTTGCGCACCTGGTGCATATATACTTTTAAAGACATTATTTGCCTGAGCATTGCCAGACGTAAAAATATCTCCTGTCAGACCAATTCCTTGGGCAAGCAATGCCTGGCTCATTCTTTCCTGGCCATGATGTGCAACAGCATGGGTAATCTCATGACCCATTACTATAGCAAGTGCTGCTTCATTTTGAGCAACAGGTAAAAGTCCTGTGTACACTACAACTTTACCTCCAGGCATACACCATGCATTCACCTCTTTATTTTCAATAAGATTAAATTCCCAATTATATCCGGATAATTCGCTGGACAAACCCTTTTGACTATAAAATTTTGTAATTGCCGCTGCGATTCGGCTTCCAACACGTTTTACCATTTCCGCGTCCTTACTTGAAGAGCTGCTTACAACTTTATTTTGAGACAAAAATGATTGATACTGAGAGACAGCTTCCTGCTGCAAGCTTGATTCAGAGACTAACGATAATTGATTACGCCCAGTGATAGCGTTTTTAGTGCATCCGGAAATAAAAAAGCCAAAACTTATAATGAGTATAAATAAATTCTTCATGACGATAGTACTTTAATTGAGAAATGTTAATCAGATACTATGATAAACAATTGGCGTACCAAGTTTAATCACCGTTATGTGAAGAAGATGTAAAAGTTCCTTTCAGAAATTAAGGGGGGAGACAAAAAATTGAAAAAATTATTGCAATTTTCTGCGTGACTTTTTGCGGTCGCGGTATTTAAGAATAGGCACCCGGCTTTCGCTTCCATTAAGGAGGCGGCCGATATTTTTTTGATGCGTTAAAACGATCAACGCAGCAACCGCAACGGCAAAAACTCTATAAAAAACTTCTTTCTCATTATAGATCCATAGTACGCAAATAGGCAAGGCAACACCAGCAAGAATTGAACTTAAAGAAACGTACCTTGTTAAAAATAAAACTAAAAGGAAAACGCCAACGCAGCTTACTGCAACTATTGGCTGCATTGCGAGCAACATTCCAAATAAAGTCGCTACACCTTTACCACCCCGGAATTGAGCCCATATTGGATAAATATGCCCTATCACAGCTGCCAAACCTAATCCAATCATTAGATTGGTGCGATCGAGTTCATTAGTAAGATAATATGGTAGAAGGTTATAAAGAGCAACGGCGAAAACACCTTTTAGCATATCTCCGACCATCACGATGCTACCAAATTTTGACCCGAGAATTCTAAATGTATTGGTGGCGCCCATATTTCCGCTGCCGTAATCCCGAATATCTATATCAAAAAAAGATTTGCTGATGATTAATGCAGTAGGAATGGATCCGATGAGGTATGCTGTTATTATTAAAAGAAGTTCTTTCATAATCTAACTTTGCTGTCGGGGAGTGACAAATATAACGTAAAATTCATGCTATGCATTTATAATTTTCTTAAATAATATGGATGTCCATTCATTTTTTTTTCTGACATTTTTTTTCGTAAATCCATATTTTTCAAACTCTTGTACAAGTTGATCTTTATCATTTTCGAGAAATCCGCTAAGGAGAACGAATCCTTCTTCATTAGTTATCGATGCAATGTTTACAGCATGCTGAAGAAGCACGTTCAAGTTGATATTTGCAAGAATCACATCCTGCCCCACATCGTCGCAAATGCTCTCCTTCTTTTGAATCTTTATTTTTTTACAAGCATTAGCCTGGAGGTTTTCCAGTGCATTTGTAATACTCCATTCATCATTGTCAATTGCGAGAATTTTATTTGCACCAAGTTTTTCAGCTAAAATCGCCAGTACTCCGGTACCAGTTCCAAAGTCTAAAACATTTTTCCCGAAAAAATCTATTTCAGACATTTGTTCGATCATCAAAGCTGTTGTTGCATGATGGCCAGTACCAAAACTCATTTTCGGCGTAATAATGATTTCATGATCTACTTGTTCCAGCGATTCGTGAAATGAAGCCCTTATGCCCGCAAACTTACCGATCAACACGGGCTGTAAGTCGCTTTCCCATTTTTCGTTCCAGTTCTGCGATCTGATGGTTTCAAGTTTATACTCTTCCCTATTTTTTAAAGAACTTTCAAACGCTACATTGTCAAAGACATCCTCCCTAATATACGCTGTTAATAAATTTTTATTTTCCTCGAATGCATAAAAATTTAATTCAGAAAGTTCCGCGATCAATATTTCTGATCTTTCCGGGGTAATACTAAAGATGTCAATTTTGATAAATGTTTCCATAAAAAAAAGCTTGCAGAATCCTACAAGCTTACAATTATTGATTGTATTATTTTAGTTTTTGTCAGAGCGTTGCTGCGGTGCATTCGGTTCAGGCTTAGGTATTAAAGCCTTACGACTCAATTTGAACTTGCCAGTTTTAGGATCAACGCCTATTAGCTTCACTTTTACTTTGTCACCTTCGTTTAAAACCCCTTCCATGCTTTCAAGTCTTTTCCACATTATTTCCGAAATGTGAAGCAAACCTTGCTTACCAGGTAAGAATTCAATAAATGCTCCGAATTCTTTTATTCCTTTAACCGTTCCTTCATATACATCTCCTACATCTGGCACTGCCACAATGCTCTTAATCCATGAAACGGCCTGGTCAAGGCTGTCTTTATTTGCTGAGAAGATACTTACCTCCCCTGTTTTACCAACTTCAGTAATGTTTACTGTGGCACCAGTTGTCTTTTGAATTTCCTGTATGATCTTTCCACCAGGGCCGATCACCGCACCAATAAATTCAGAGTCAATAATAAGCTTTTCCATACGTGGCGCATGTGGCTTAACATCGCTTCTATGCTCAGGAAGACAATTATACATCGCCTCAAGAATATGCAACCTGCCTCGCTTAGCCTGGTCAAGTGCTTTTCTCATGACATCCATACTAAGTCCATCAACCTTAATATCCATTTGCACTCCGCAAATACCTTCTCTTGTACCGGTAACTTTAAAATCCATATCACCAAGATGATCTTCATCTCCAAGAATATCCGAAAGGATTGCGAATTGTCCTTCTTTTGATATAAGCCCCATCGCAATTCCGCTTACGTGTTTTTTAAACGGAACGCCGGCGTCCATTAAGGCGAGAGATCCTGCACATACTGTCGCCATTGATGATGAGCCATTGCTCTCAAGAATATCACTTACTATTCTAACTGTGTATGGATATTCACTGCCAGGCATTATTTCTCTTAATGATCTCATAGCAAGGTTTCCGTGCCCTACTTCCCTTCGGCCTACACCTCTCATCATTTTCACTTCACCTGTAGAGAATGGAGGAAAATTATAATGCAAAATGAATTTTGAATAGTCACTTGTTGCAGCGCTTTCTATAAGCAGTTCATCGAGAGGAGTGCCAAGCGTCACAGTTGTTAATGATTGCGTCTCACCTCTTGTGAATAAGGCAGACCCATGTGGGGATGGCAAATAATTAACTTCCATACTTAACGACCTGATGTCTTCAACGCCGCGGCCATCGAGCCTCTTACGATCGTTTAATATCATATCACGAACTACATTATATTGAAGTTCGCCGTAGTAATGCTTAATAAGAGCCTTATCTTCATCAGGAATTTCTTCACCGAGAAATTCTTTTATCTGGTCAACCAATTTGCTGAAAGCATCAGACCTTTCGTATTTTGCCGTAGCAGCTGACGAAATCTGGTGCATCTTATCTTTTGCAAATCCTATTATCTTTTGATTAAGCTCTTCATTACGATACGGCTTTGTATAATCACGTTTTGCAGGAGCACCAGCTTTTTCACGAAGCTCTTCCTGTGCCTTGACCTGTAAGCGAATTGCATTATGAGCCAGTTCAATTGCTTGTATGAGATCCTCTTCCTGGCATTCATGGGCTTTGCCTTCCACCATCATTATATTTTTGCTGGTTGCAGCAATTATAAACTCCATGTCTGCTTCAGCAAGCTGCGACCTGCTCGGGTTTATCACCATTTCTCCATTCACTTTGCCAACTCTTACTTCTGAAATTATTTCCTGGATGGGAATATCAGAAACCGCAAGAGCCGCAGACGCAGCAAGGCAGGCCATCGCGTCAGGCATAATCTCGGGATCGCTTGATATAAGAGAAACAAGCACTTGCACATCGCATAAATAGTCTTCCGGGAACAGTGGTCTTAAAGCACGGTCTATAAGTCTGGAGGTGAGTATTTCGTAATCATTCAGCCGGGCCTCCCGCTTGAAAAATGAACCGGGAATGCGTCCGGCAGATGCAAATTTTTCCTGGTAGTCGACGATAAGGGGGAAGAACGACTGCCCTTCTTTTGCTTCTTTGTTTGCAACCACGGTAGCTAAAATCACGCAATCGCCTAAGCGCACTGTTACAGCTCCATCAGCCTGGCGGGCAAGTTTTCCGGTTTCGATCGTCACCATGCGGCCTCCGCCAATGTCAAAAGTTACTGAAATGGGGTTTGGGGTCATATTATATATTGGTATTAGTTGTAAAAAAGTATTCCCAACCGTACGAATCAGTTGGGAATAGCTAACAATATCATTTTAATGCAATTATTTACGGAGTCCTAACTTTTCAATCAACGCACGGTAACCAGTAAGGTCGTGCTTGCTAAGATAAGTAAGGAGGCTTTTTCTTTTACCAACCATCTGCATTAAGCCACGTTGAGTGCTGAAATCTTTTTTGTTATTCTTTAAATGATCAGATATATGATTAATATTCTCTGTGAGTAAAGCAACTTGTGCTTCTATTGAACCTGTGTTTTCTGGTTTTCCGCCAAATTCAGCAAACGCTTTTGACTTCTTTTCAGCTGTTAAATAAGACATCTTATTACTTAAATTTTATTAATTGGCTGCGAAGGTAATAATTATATTTTAATTATTGCCCGTGGAGTTTCAGGCCACTCTGAAAATAAACTTATTATCTGGCTTCGCCTTTTCGGTCAGTTTATTTTTCTAAACGAACGTAAGTTGAGAGCGTACAGCGCTATAAATACCAAACCAAAAAATCCGGAAAAGGCAGATATTCCCACGGCTATAATATTATTGCCATATAGATAAAAAGGAATAATAAGGCCTATCAACACCCCGGCTATATAAATATAGAAACCGATTTTATTAAGTTTCCACATGAGTATGGCACCAACCAAGGTGAAAATGGCTGAAATTATTGCCCCTATTGCATTGTATTTAATAGTCTCTTCATTAAACATTTTACTTACAGATACCATCATCTTTTCTCCAAATGCAGACTTTTTCTTTTCCCCGATTTTATATGCCAAAGAATCTTTGTGATTAACGGAGTCCGTGACGGTTCGATGTCCCATATAAGAAATCATCCTCGCAGACTGTTGCGCAGTAGTGTATGCCCAAATGTCTGTTGCTATAGCCCAACCGCTCCCAATAAAAGTCAATATACATAACACAGTAAGGAGGGTTGGCCTCATAGCCGGCTCCTGGTCAAATTCATCGAGGGTTGATTCCATGCAATTAAATTATAAGAACAAGGTACATTTTATAAAGAGGGTAGCAAAGTGCAAGCTTCCCTATTAGAAACGGAAATCATTACATTTACAATTGCGCACTGATCAATGACCATTTACCTAACTGTTACTAACGACCTTACTTACGACCAGCGAATGATAAGAATCTGCTCGTCGCTTGCAACTAACGGCCATAATATTACTCTTGTGGGTCGCAAACTACCATCGTCGGTGGCGCTGGGAAAAATGCCTTTCGTCCAAAAACGACTTTCATGCTTCTTCTTAACAGGGAAATTTTTTTACCTGGAGTATAATATCCGCCTGTTTTTTTATCTCTTATTTAAAAGAGCAGATTGCCTATGTGCAATCGATCTTGACACCATTTTACCGGTACTCTTTTGTTCCAAAATAAAAAACACATTGAGAGTATATGATGCGCACGAGCTTTTTTGTGAAATGAAAGAAATTATTACACGCCCTAACATCTACAGAACCTGGAAAAAGATAGAGGAATTCGCTGTGCCTAAATTTATAAATGGATATACTGTAAATAAACCAATTGCAAGGGAATTTAAAAAAATGTATAACCTGGATTATGCCATTATCCGGAGTATCGCGATTAAACAAAATTTTGAACTTAAGGCCAAAGAAGCACCATTCATTTTATACCAGGGCGCTGTAAATGAAGGAAGAAGTTTTGAAACGCTTATACCTGCTATGAAAAACGTAAACGCGCCTCTTGTAATAGCAGGTAACGGCAATTTTTTTGAACAGGCAAAACAATTAGTTATTGCAAACTCACTTAGTGACAAAATTATTTTTAAGGGGAAAATGGAACCCGAACTTTTGAAAAGCCTGACACAGCAGGCGGCTGTCGGTATTACGTTATTCGACGACAAAGCCTTAAGCAATTATTATTCTCTTGCCAATCGCTTTTTTGATTACATGCAAGCCTGCATTCCACAATTGTGTGTGAACTATCCTGCCTACGAAGAGATCAATAATGAATACGAGATCGCCATATTAATTGACGACCTGTCACCGCATAACATCGCGACTCAGCTAAATCTTCTGTTGGAAAATAAAGATCTATATTCCCGGTTACAACAAAATTGTATGCAAGCAAGGGAAGTTTATAATTGGCAAAATGAAGAGAAAAAGCTTTTAGAATTTTACAATAAAATATCACATTAAGAGTCATCAACTGAATAACATATTGCCACATATCAGCTCAATTAAATCTTAATATATTATCACTGCTAAAGAAATCCATATTGTGTGCCTAGACGTCCCCTATCCCCCTGATTACGGTGGCGTGTATGATCTTTTCTATAAAATAAAAGCGCTGTTTACTCAAGGCGTTTTAATTCATCTTCATTGCTTCGAATACGGGCGAGGGGTGCAGCCCGAATTAAATCAATATTGCAAGTCTGTCACCTACTATCAGAGAACACGAGGATTAAAAGGAATGAAACTCCGGCTACCCTACTTAGTAAGTTCGAGGGCTAATATTGAGTTATTGAACAATCTGATGAAAGATAAGCTGCCCATAATATTGGAAGGAATTCACTGCACTTATTTCCTGGCGGCGGATAAGCTTAAAGACCGGAAAGTAATTGTGAGACTGCATAATGTAGAGTACAAATATTACAGCGAACTTGCACATGCTACCAAAAATATTTTTAGAAAAATATACTACCTGGCTGAAAGTTCTCTATTAAAAAGGTTTGAAAAAAAGATCGCAAATAAAGCGCTCCTGCTGACGGTGAGTGAAAAAGATAAAGAGGATTACATTGAAAAATTCAATGCAGAGAATATTCATTACCTGCCTGTATTCTTACCATATAATGAAGTGAAGTCCGAAGAGGGCCATGGCAAATTCTGTTTATACCATGGAAACTTATCTGTTCCGGAAAATGAAAAGGCTGTATTGTGGCTGCTAAAAAATGTATTTGATAAGCTCGACCTACCATTTGTAATAGCCGGGAAAAATCCGACAAAGTATCTGCAAAGACTTGCAGAGAGAAATAAAAATGTTTGCCTGGTGGCAAATCCTTCGGCTGCAGAAATGCAAGACCTCATTGCGAAAGCGCATATTCACGTACTGCCATCATTTAATAAAACGGGCGTAAAAATAAAATTGCTTAATGCTTTATTCAATGGAAAATTTGTGATTACGAATAAGGCTGCGGCGGATAGTTCAGACTTGCCAAGTCTTTGTGAAATTGCCAATGCTCCCGGTGAGTTTGTTGAAAGCATCAGTGATCTTTTCAATAAACCTTTTACTCAGGTAAAAATTGAAGAAAGAAAGATTTTATTGAATGAGATTTTTGACAATAACAAAAATGCGCAAAAACTTATAGCATGGATATGCTAGCGTTATCCCACACTTTACCTCTTTCTGTTTTTATAGTACGTGCAGGAAATTTATTGATAACAGGATAATCATGCGTTGCCATTATAATTGTAGTTCCATAATCACGACAGATATTAAAGAGCAGCTGCATAATCTCATCAGAGGTTTCAGGATCGAGGTTACCTGTTGGTTCATCGGCAAGTATGAGGCGTGGTGAATTTAAAAGCGCCCTCGCTATATCTACTCTCTGTTGCTCACCACCACTCAGTTCAAATGGCATCTTAAAGCCTTTTGTTTTTAGACCCACCTTATCAAGCACATCGGCAATTTTTTCATCCATCAATTTGTCATCTTTCCAGCCTGTAGCTTTTAAAACAAACTTCAGGTTCTCGTTTACGTTACGATCAGTGAGCAATTGAAAATCCTGGAATACTACACCCAGATTCCTCCGCAGGTAAGGTATTTTTT
>JBDTVF010000124.1:0-9458 GCA_040007325.1 Ginsengibacter sp.
AGCTTGTACGAGTACGGAAGATTATCCAGTCTGCTAAGTAGGAGGCTATAATTCTGAGCAAATATACATCTTTATGTGTTCAAAAGTACTTAAGCTTACCTGCTGAGACATTAGAGTATAACTGCGCATGATAAACGTCGCTTCCGGCAACTTGTTGCATGATGCTATAAGTGACGTGTAAATGTAGATTGCGAGCAACAGCAAAAACTTACATCCTCTCAGGAACTTTAATCCCCAACAGTTGCATCGCGCTTTTAATGATTGTTGCAGTCATCACGGAAAGCTGTACACGCAATGCCTTTTTTTCTTCGCTTTCTGCATTGGCAACAGAGTGTTCTGTATAAAATGAATTATATGTTTTTGCAAGATGAAAAACATAGTTGGCAATCACTGAAGGATTAAGTTCGTCGGCCCCCTGCGATAAGACATTAGAATATTTTTCAAGAAAAATAATTAATTGCCGTTCAAGTGGGAGCACATTTTCGCCAGCTATGTTTCTAGAACTGGCCGTCATTGATTGTTCATCCGAATCACCTGCCAGCTTGCGCAGGATAGATTTTATTCTTGCGTAAGTGTACTGCACAAAAGGCCCTGTGAACCCATGAAAGTCTATACTTTCTTCGGGGTTAAAGATCATGCGCTTTTTTGGGTCTACCCGCAAGAGGTAAAATTTCATTGCACCTAAACCAAGCGTTTCATATAATTCTTTCAATTCTTCCTCAGTAAAATCTTTTACTTTCCCCAACTCTTCGGTATGCCGTTTTGCGGTATCTACCATTTCATCCACTAAATCATCGGCATCTACCACGGTGCCTTCACGGCTCTTCATTTTTCCCGTTGTCAACTCAACCATGCCGTAGCTTAAGTGAAATATCTTATCGGCAAAGGTCATCCCCAACTTCCTGCAAATCTCCTTTAGCACTTTCATGTGATGGATCTGTTCATCGCCTATTACATAGATGCTTTCATCAAGATTGTATTCCTCGAATTTTTGTTTTACCAGCCCGATATCCTGCGTAATGTATACGGATGTACCGTCTCCACGGAGTAGCAGCTTGTCATCAAGGCTGGCTGCAGAAAGATCGATCCAAACACTACCGTCTTCTTTCCTAAAAAATGAACCATCTTCCAGTCCTTGCCTTACAAATTCTTTTCCGAGTAAATAGGTTTGGCTTTCATAAAAAGTTTGATCAAAATCTGCTCCCAGCCTTTTATAGGTTTCATCAAAACCTTTATATACCCATCCATTCATTTTATTCCAAAGCTCTATCACTGCTGGTTTGCCTTGCTCCCAATCCTGCAACATTTGCTGTGTTTGCTTCATGATGGGCGCTTCTTTCTCTGCTACGGCTTCAATCGTTCCTTCACTTATAAGTTCTTTCACTTCTTTTTTATATTCATCATTGAACTTTACGTAATAGTCGCCTACAAAATGATCCCCTTTTTTGTGAGTTGACTCCGGCGTATCACCATTCGCAAATTGCTCCCAGGCGATCATGCTTTTACAAATATGAATGCCACGGTCGTTCACGATGCTGGATTTATATACATCGTTTCCATTTGCTTTTAAAATTTCAGAAACACTCCACCCGATAAAGATGTTTCTCAAATGACCAAGATGCAGCGGCTTATTTGTATTGGGCGATGAATATTCTACCATCACTTTTTTATGATTCAAAGGCTTCTTGCCAAAGCATACATCTTTATAATTTTCTTCCAGTAGATTAAAAAGTGTAGCATCAGAAAGGCTAAGATTTAAAAAACCTTTTATCACATTATAATTAGAAAATAACCCGCCATTATTTTTTACAAGCGCATCTCCTAATTTCTTTCCGAGCGCATCAGGTGATTCTTTCAAAGGCTTTAAAAGTGAGAACAACACGACGGTATAATCACCGGTAAATTCCGGCTTTGTTTCATTTACCTGGAAATCATTTGCAGAAAAAGTAGTGCCGTATAATTCTTCGAGAGATTTGATCGCCGCAGCCTGTATCGTATTTGTAAAAGACATATCTAAAAATAAGTTGCAAAATTAACCTTAGTTGCCTAATAAATTTTTAAGCAAGCAGAAATCAACTCCTCCTGAATGATGCAAACGGTAATATGACTGTATGGTGGGTTACTGATTAACCTCCTGCTTTTGTACATTTATCAATAAACTTTATCATGAAAAGGAAAACAGTTTTCATCCTGCTGTCTATCATTTGTTCCGTTGCTCATGCACAAAATGGAAATAATCAAAAACCATGCTCTTACCCGGAAGCCTCGCAATTTGATTTTTGGGTGGGCGATTGGGAACTCACCTGGAACGATACCAGCCATGGTACAAATCACATAGTAAAGATTATGGATGGCTGCACCGTGAATGAAAACTTTTATGACCCGGCGATGAAATATTCCGGAAGCAGTTGGAGCGTTTACAATCCACAATTAAAAATATGGCAGCAAACATGGGTAGATAACCAGGGTGGTTATATAGCACTGACCGGCGCATTTGAAAAGGATATGATGACGCTTACTGCGGAGCCACGCAAGCTCCCAAACGGTAAAGAGATTGTTTCAAGAATGGTTTTTTACAATATAACTCCTGGCGCATTCGACTGGCGATGGGAATCAACGAAAGATAGTGGTGTAAGCTGGCAACCAAACTGGCTTATTCATTATAAAAGGAAAAGTTCATAATAAGTAAATATTAATTTTCCCTTTTCCGATAATCATTCGTTTTTGAAGCAATTATTTTAGCAGGAATATTGACGTTATGAAACTGCTCTTAATTTGCCTTTTAGCAATTTTATTTATGTCCTGCGAAGAAACAACTCCTAAAAAATTTGATCTCGAAGGGCATCGTGGCTGCCGGGGGTTAATGCCGGAGAATACTATTCCCGCTATGCTTAAAGCCATTGACCTGAATGTAAATACCCTGGAAATGGATGTAGTGATAACTGCCGATGACAAAGTAGTTGTAAGTCACGAGCCATTCTTCAATCATGAGATTACTACGCTGCCTTCCGGCGATTCTATACGCGAGAGCGAGGAGGAGAATTACAATATTTATAAGATGACCTACGACTCCGTGGAAAAGTTTGATGTAGGATCGAGAGCTTACCCACGCTTTCCTTCTCAGCAGAAAATGAAAGTGGAGAAGCCATTATTGTCTGCTCTGATTGATTCGGTTGAATCTTATTTAAATAAAACAAATCACCCAAAGGTGATGTACAACATCGAAATAAAATCCACAAGTACCACTGACAATATATTTCACCCGGAACCTGAAAAATTTGCTGACCTGCTCATGGATATTATAGAGAAAAAAGGAATTAAAAGCAGGGTAATTATACAGTCATTCGATCCAAGAAGTCTAAAAATTGTAAGTCAGAAATATCCTGCAATGAAATTGTCGCTGCTATTGGAAAATCAGCCTATACCATTGAAAGGATATGGTAAGCTGTATGGTTTCAAGCCAAATATCGTGAGCCCGGAATATTCTTTACTCACGAAAGGAATAATAGATACGCTTCATCAGCGACATATAAAGGTGATTCCATGGACCGTTGATGATTTACCGGCCGCCAAACAACTTTATGACATGGGCGTCGATGGCATCATTACTGATTACCCTGACAGGATTAATTTAAAGACGATAGATCCAGGAAACAAGTAGCAAGTAATAAGTATCAAGTAGCATCCGACATTATGAGAATTTCATTATACGTTTAAGGTTCACCTCTCATATCTTACTTCTCACGACTTGCTTCTTTGTTTCGCTTATCTTCCTTGTTTCTTCTTACTTTTGCGCCTTCAAAAAAAGGAGCAGCATGATAAGTGTAAATAATGTAACCCTGGCATATGGCAAAAGGGTTTTATTCGATGAAGTAAATCTGAATTTTACAAAAGGAAATTGCTATGGAATTATCGGGGCAAATGGCGCCGGTAAGTCAACACTAATAAAAATAATCAGTGGTGAAATAGAGCCTAATAAAGGCTCCGTAAGCACAACACCCGGTGAACGTATGGCCGTATTGCGCCAGGATCAGTTTGAGTTTGACGAAATAACTGTTCTGAATACAGTTCTTATGGGCCACAAAAGAATGTGGGATGTAATGAATGAAAAAGACGCTATTTATTTAAAAGAAGATTTTAGCGAGGCTGATGGTATGAAGGCAGGCGAATTGGAGGCCGAGTTTGGCGAAATGGGCGGTTACACTGCCGAAAGTGATGCAGCTACTTTATTAAATGAACTGGGAGTCGAGGAAAATACCCATCAATCATTGATGAAAGACATAGGCGCCAATATCAAGGTAAGGGTATTGCTGGCGCAGGCGCTCTTTGGTAATCCTGACATTTTATTATTGGACGAGCCTACTAACAACCTTGACGTAGAAACTATTTCATGGCTGGAGAATTTTTTGGCAGACTATGAAAATATCGTGCTGGTAGTGAGCCATGACCGTCACTTTCTTGACGCAGTATGTACCCATGTTGCAGACGTTGACAAGCAAAAGATAAAGATCTACACAGGTAACTATACGTTCTGGTACGAGAGCAGCCAGCTCGCCGCAAGACAGGCTACGGATAAAAATAAAAAAACAGACGAAAAGAAAAAAGACCTGCTCGAATTCATTGCCCGCTTTAGCGCCAACGCATCTAAAAGTAAACAGGCAACATCCCGAAAGAAGGCATTGGATAAATTGGTTTTTGAAGATATTACTGCCAGCAATCGAAAATATCCCGGCATCATATTTAAACCTGAAAGAGACCCGGGTAATCAAATTTTAAATGTGCAAAAACTCGGTAAAAAAGTTGACGGGCGCACACTTTTCAGCAATGTAAATTTTGATGTGGTGAAAGGACAGAAAATTGCATTCCTGAGCAAAGATCCCGTGGCCCTGACTTCTTTTTTTGAGATCATAAATAATAGGATGAAACCGGACAGCGGAAAATTTGAATGGGGAACGACCATTACAACCGCCTATTTGCCCAATGACAATACAGAATTTTTTAACGATAACCTCACACTACTTGATTGGTTGCGTCAATACGTACCAGGTCACTACACGGATGTTGATGAAGATTTCTTAAGAGGCTTTTTGGGTAAAATGCTTTTCAGTGGTGATGAGATTAAAAAGAAAACCTCGGTATTGAGCGGGGGCGAAAAAGTAAGATGCATGGTGAGCAGGATGATGCTGCAAAATCCTAATGTGGTAACATTGGACGAACCAACCAATCATCTCGACCTGGAAAGTATTACTGCTTTTAATGATGGAATGATCACCTTTCCAGGAATTGTTCTACTCACTACACACGACCACCAGTTTATGGAAACCGTTGCCAATCGTATAATTGAGATTACGCCTAATGGTATAATCGACAGGTTATGCAGTTACGATGAATACCTTGCTGATGAACGGATAAAAAACCTCCATTTAGAACTCTATAACTAAAGTGCTTCAAAAAGAATTTAACAATTTATAACAGAATTTGTGGATTGCCGGAAATTCAATTTACACTTCCCGTTGATACCTTGCACACAATTAAATATTTTTGTTTTTAAAAATATACTACACCCTTAAATTAATTTTATGAAGAAGAAGATCTTAATATTTTTTGCTTTAACCTGCATAGCGGCATTAGGTGCAAATGCCCAGGAATACAGCACGGCATTTGGTGCAAAATTTTACACAGGTGACGGTTCCATTGGTGGACTTAACATCAGGCATTCCACAGCGGAGCATACTGCTCTCGAAGGGTCACTTTTATTTTTTAGTGGCGGCGTTGGTATCGAAGGCCTCTACGAATACCAGGCACCGGTTGCTGGCGCAGAAGGTCTTCAATATTTCGTGGGTGGCGGTGGCTTGCTGGGTTTTGGTACCCGTAAGAATAGCGAAACTTCCTTTGCTCTTCGCCTCACCGGTGGCCTGGATTATAAATTCGCAGACGCCCCTATAGACGTAAGCCTTGGGTTTGATCCTTTCTTTTACCTGGCACCCAGTACCGGATCAAATCTCTCTCTCGGTATAGGACTTCGTTATGTATTCCAATAGATTCGTCAAAATTTGTCATAAATAAAATTCCCGGTCAGTTGCTGATTGGGAATTTTATTTTTTATGTTTACGCAAATAAGAATGCGTCAAAGACTGATCAATTTCATCGACTATTTTTACCCGGCTTTCAGGCGGTTTATGCCATTGCAGACTTTTCGCTATGCGGTTTGCGGCGGGAGCAATGTGCTTCTCGATCTCTTCATCTATTTCATCAGTTATAATTATATCCTTAACAAGCAGAATCTTGACCTGGGTTTTATTGTATTCAAACCGCATATAGCGGCACTGTTGATGGCATTCTGTATAAGTTTTCCTGTAGGTTTTTTGTTATCAAAATACGTAGTGTTTAATTCATCGCAGCTCCGTGGACGTGTGCAGTTATTGCGCTACATACTTATAGTAGGTGTTAATCTTTTTTTGAACTATGCCATATTGAAGGTATTAGTAGAATACATGCACTTTTATCCAACGATTGCCCGCCTTTTTGCAACTGCGCTTGTTGTCACATTTAGTTACCTTTCTCAAAAGCATTTTACTTTCAAAATGGCTGATTCTATTGGTGGGATAGAAGAATAAGTAAGCTTTTATTTCTGCATAAAACATAACATTCTAAGGGGCATAAAATAGGACCTGCCAATTTTGCACTTTATTGAGCGTTGGCATAAACATTGTCATAATCTTATCAACAATTAAAAAATCAAATTATTATGGCAAAAATTATAGGTATTGACCTCGGTACAACTAACAGTTGTGTAGCGGTTATGGAGGGTAACGAGCCCGTCGTAATTGCTAACGATGAGGGACGCCGTACTACGCCTTCGGTAGTGGCTTTCCTTAAAAATGGTGAAAGAAAAGTGGGTGATCCTGCAAAACGTCAGGCAATCACCAATCCTCACAATACGATCATGAGTGTAAAAAGATTTATGGGGCACAAGTGGGATGAAGTGACGAATGAAGCAGGTCATTGGAGCTATAAAACAATAAAGGGAGATAACAATACAGTCAGAATCGATATTGACGGACGACCTTATACACCGCAGGAAATTTCTGCCATGATCCTTCAGAAAATGAAAAAAACCGCTGAAGATTATTTAGGCCAGGAAATAAATGAAGCTGTAATTACCGTTCCGGCTTATTTTAATGACTCACAAAGACAAGCTACAAAAGAAGCTGGTGAAATCGCTGGTCTTAATGTTCGTCGTATAATAAACGAACCTACTGCCGCAGCGCTTGCTTACGGTCTTGATAAGAAAAGTATAGATCAGAAAATTGCTGTGTTTGACCTTGGCGGTGGTACGTTCGATATTTCCATCCTTGAGTTAGGTGATGGCGTGTTTGAAGTAAAATCTACTAATGGTGATACGCACCTTGGTGGTGATGACTTCGATAAAGTTATCATGGATTGGTTGGCTGCTGAATTTAAAAAAGATGAGGCTATTGATCTTCATAAAGACCCGATGGCATGGCAACGTTTGAAAGAAGCTGCGGAAAAAGCTAAGATTGAATTGTCTTCTTCCAGCGAAACTGAAATAAACCTTCCTTACGTTACCGCAGTGGATGGTGTACCAAAGCACTTAGTAAAAAAACTTACCCGTGCACAATTTGAGAAATTGGCTGATGATCTTTTTGCAAGATGTCTTAAGCCATGTGAAGCAGCTATAAAAGATGCAAACATGACAGTAGCAGATATCAACGAGGTAATTCTGGTAGGTGGTTCTACCCGTATTCCTAAAGTTCAGGAAATGGTAGAAAAATTCTTTGGCAGAAAACCAAACAAAGGAGTGAATCCTGACGAAGTAGTCGCAATTGGTGCAGCAATACAGGGTGGTGTATTAACCGGTGAAGTAAAAGATGTTTTGTTGCTCGACGTTACACCGTTATCTCTTGGTATTGAAACAATGGGTGGTGTAATGACAAGGCTTATTGAAAGCAATACTACAATTCCGACCAAGAAAATGGAAACTTTCTCTACAGCGAGTGATAACCAGCCGGGTGTCCAGATTCATGTGTTGCAGGGAGAAAGGCCAATGGCTAATCAAAATAAGAGCTTAGGAACATTTAACCTCGATGGCATTCCGCCAGCTCCAAGAGGAGTACCACAAGTTGAAGTGGCATTTGATATAGATGCCAATGGTATACTTAATGTTTCAGCGAAAGATAAGGGCACTGGTAAAACGCACAACATCCGTATTGAAGCAGGAAGCGGCCTTAGCAAAGATGATATCGAAAAAATGAAGAATGATGCTAAAGCAAACGAAGCAACTGATAAAGTTGCAAGAGAAAAGGTAGATAAGGTGAACCAGGCAGATAGTCTCATATTCCAGACTGAAAAACAATTGAAAGAATATGGTGATAAGATATCGGCTGATAAGAAAATACCGATTGAATCTGCTTTGGAAAAATTAAAAGAAGCGCATAAGAACCAGGATGTAGCTACAATTGATGCTGCTGTTACTGAAATGAATAATGCATGGACTGCAGCGAGTGAAGAAATGTATAAGGCAACACAGGAACAACCTGGTAATGGAAATGGCGCCGGAAACGGACATTCAGATCCACAGCCTGAAGGCGCAGAAGCCAATGCTGGTGATAATGTGACAGATGCTGAGTTTGAAGAAGTGAAGTAAAGAGTTTCAATTATAAAGTTTAAGAGGTCGCGATGTTGCGGCCTCTTTTTATTTGGGGCCTTCAAATTAAAAATTACATTTGTAAGGCAGAAAAAATAAATCTCAAATTAACCTCTTGCAGAACATGAAAAATAAAATTGGCTGGTACATAGGACTATTCATTTTCGTTTTTCTTTTTAGTTCAAATGGATTCGCCATTTCTGTTACGAGATCAGTGGAATCCGGGGAAAATGCTGTAGCTCCAACAATTGATTATCTTAAGGCTTCTGTGTTTGTAAAATTGTCTCCCCGGCAGTTTACAGAAATTACAGGTAAAAAACTCAATCTTCCTCAAAGAATATATTTTAAGATTATTCAACGCAGGCTTAAGCATGAATTAAAAAGCAATCCCAATCTATCAATTGCACAATATTACGATGTGCAAAATGAGAAGTTTAAATTTGATGCGCTTTGGTTTGTATTAGCGACTTTTATCGGCCCATTTGGGGTTTTATTAGCATATACCTTTCGCCTCCGAAAGGGCGGGCCTACACGAAAAAATAGAATTATTTCGGCATGGCTTGGATTTATTCTATTTGTGTTATGGTTTGGATTCTCATTTCTTTTTTAAGAAATCGATTAGAGCCATGGTGTATCATGGTATCTCGTTAAGTTGTGTCCGGTTGCACTTCCCCAAATAATTATATCAATATTATTTTTCTGAATCAGAAAGCTGATTACATTACACAGCCTTCCACGATAGATTGCTTTTTTCATTCTAATGTAAACTGTTTAAATTGCCGCTCTTTTA
>JBDTVF010000125.1:0-9350 GCA_040007325.1 Ginsengibacter sp.
AAATAGATCCTAATACGGCGAATCTTCCTTTCATCATCACCGATAGTATCTTAATCGATTATAACGGCAATCAAAAACAAGTTCAACTGCAGGCTTATGGGCAGAACGCCATCTTTCTCGATAGAGTTAGAATTACCGGTAATACTGTGTTTACTGATTCTTTACCCTTTGTAATCCTGGGCGGAATGCTGGTTGATTCCAATGCGATATTAACTATAGAAGAAGGTGCTAAAATTTATATACATCCTGATGCGCCAATACTGGTTGATGGAACTTTGATCATTGAGGGTACACTACAAAACAAAGTCGTTTTTGCCGGCGACCGACTCGATCCGGATTATAAAGATTTCCCCGCAAGCTGGCCCGGCATTTATTTGAATAGCAGCAGCCAGGAAAATAATTTCAAATATGCAGTGATCAAAAATGCTTATCAAGGCATTATCGCACAAGACCCTTCAGCAAGTAATATCCCAAAGCTTACCATGTCGCAATGTATTGTAGATAATGTTTATGATGCCGGTATTATTGGCATTAATTCAAGCATCTATGCTGACAACTGCCTTATAAGTAATTGTGGTAAAAACGTTGTGCTGGCATTAGGCGGCAATTATTCATTTTTCAATTGTACGCTCGTTTCGTACAGCAACTTTTTTATTGATCATAAAAATCCGGTGCTGCAAGCCGCCAACTTTTTAGACCAGGGCAATACAACATTTGTGGCTGATTTTGACGCACGCTTTACCAATTGTATTTTCTGGGGTGAGGGCGGCACAGTCGATAACGAAATAGTTACAGCTAAGAAACCTAATGTACTTTTCTCCTTAGTATTTGACAATACCATATATAAGGTGAAAGACACTGATCCTGCTGATGCAGTATTTACAGGAAACATTTTGAAGAATGCAGATCCATTGTTCGATAGTATCAATATTTCAAAAAGCTATTACGACTTTCACTTCACAAAAGATCTTGCGGCACCTGCAATCGACCGAGGTTCCACAACGCCATTTCTATCGGATCTCGATGGCAATGTCCGCAGCGGCATTTTTGATCTTGGGTGTTATGAACGATAAGACATTTTAGTAAAGACGAATAATAATTTATGCTGGGGTTGTAACATGACGCATTGCTTATCTTTACGAAAAAAAGAAATGAAAAAGATATTATTTGCTTGTGCTTCCCTCGTAGTATTCTCTTTTATTGTACCATCACGAACATTTGATTTTGTAAAATCATCGATCTTTCAATTTAAGGTGGAAGGACTTGAAGGTGGTACTATTGACTTTTCTAAATTCAAAGGAAAAAAGATATTGGTGGTAAACACAGCTTCTAAATGTGGCAATACACCCCAATACGATGACCTTGAAAAATTATATGAAAAGTATAAGGACAAGCTTGTAATCGTCGGTTTCCCGGCTAATAATTTCGGAGCCCAGGAGCCCGGAACCAATACTGATATTGCTGAATTCTGCAAAAAGAACTATGGGGTTTCGTTTCCAATGGCAGCCAAAGTTTCCGTTGCAGGAAATGATATGGCGCCTGTTTATAAATACATTGTTGCTGAGGCTGAAAAAAATGGTTATAAAAATCCTATTGAATGGAATTTTACCAAATTTCTCTTTAATGAGAAAGGTGAATTCATTACGGTATTTAATAACAGGGCCAGGCTAATACCCGACAATCCGGATCCAAAAGGAAAGCAAGCTTATGCGGAGCTCTTGAATTATTTAAAATAGTCTGATCTGCTATTTGCGACTGCGCCGGTAGCGAATTATTCTTTCATAAAACTGGTCCACCGGTTTTAATTTAAGTTGGGATGAAGTTTGAAAATGTAATAGGCCAGGAAGAGACTAAAAAACATCTTATTGACCTGGTAAAGCAAAACAGGTTAAGCCATGCATTATTATTTTTAGGAAAAGAAGGTAGCGGCGCACTGCCACTTGCAATTGCTTTTGCTCAATATATTGTTTGCAACACTGCCAACCCTCCACACATCGTGGAAAATAATGCGCCGGATCTCTTCGGAAGCCCCCAACAGGCGCAAGAAGAATCGCAGAAGATGGATCAAGAAAATCTAACGGATTCATGTGGCACATGCGCTGCATGCGTAAAAGCTCAAAAACTTATTCATCCCGACATTCATTTTTCATTTCCTGTTATTCCAAAAAAAGCAGGCACTCCACCAGTTAGTGACGACTACATCAGTGAATGGAGAGAATTTATTTCCTTACATCCTTATGGAAATGTATATGATTGGCTACAATTTCTCAATGCAGAAAATAAACAAGGAAATATTACCGCACGGGAATGCAACGAGATCAATCATAAGCTAAGCCTGAAAGCATTTGAAAGCGATTTCAAAATTCTTATCATGTGGATGCCTGAATTGTTAGGCACCTCTGGCAATAAACTTTTAAAATTAATAGAAGAACCGCCGCCTGATACGCTTTTTTTATTTGTCGCTGAAGATGAGCAAGCTATTTTGCCGACTATATTGTCAAGAACACAGCTGGTAAAAATTCCACGGCTTGCCAATATAGAGATTGAAGAATCACTGGTGCAAAATGCGGGTGCGTCAACTGTAAAGGCAGCACAGGTAGCTGCCGTAAGTGAAGGTAATTACCGCGAAGCATTGCAACTTATTCAGCATACCGAAGAAGATTGGCAGGGACTTGTAAGAGACTGGCTCAATGCAATTTTAAAAAATGGTCCTTCAGCCCAGATAAAGTGGATCGATGTAGTAAGCCGGTTGGGAAGGGAAAAGCAAAAGCAATTTCTCTTATATTTTATTCATTTGCTCGAGCAGGCCATCAGGATCAAATACATTGATGTGGCATCAGCAGAATTGTGCGTTGATGACAATGAAAAGGATTTTGCTTTAAGGCTAAATAAAATATGCAGTACGGAAGCACAGGAAGCCATCATCGCTGAACTTGACAAGGCTTCATTTTATATAGAACGAAATGCTCACGCTAAAATGTTGTTCCATGCATTGTCCATTCGCTTGTATCACATTATTAAAGATAATTCGCTAATTTTGATCAGTTGAGGCAAATGAATTTGATGCAGATGTTTAATATCCTTTTGAATAAAAATTTCAGTAATACGCATAGCAATCATCACCTGTGTAAAGGTAACTATATCATTCCCCGATCATTCTATGATCTCTTTTCTTTGATTTGAGGAATTTTATTGAATAATATGTGTTCAAGCTGTAAACTTCATCTGCTGTAATTATTTCTCTCTTATTTTATTTGAAATTTTATTTCAACCAAGCGTATGAGTTGTACAAGTTGTAGTACTGGTAAACCTAATGGGTGCAAAAGCAATGGAGGATGTAGCACCGGCGGATGTAACAGAATGAATGTGCACGACTGGTTAGCTAATCTGCCGTTCAGCGATCCTGAAAGTAATTGCCGGATAGTAGAAGTATCGTTCAACCAGGGAAGCCGGAAAGACTTTTATAGGAACAACTCATTACTTTATTTTGAAAAAGGAGACATCATTGCAGTGGAAGGAGTAAGTGGCTTCGACGTTGGAACCGTGAGCCTTACGGGAGAATTAGTAAGACTTCAGTTAAAAAAGCACGGCCTCAAGGAAGATAATGCGGATTTCAAAAAAATCCTGCGCATGGCATCTGACAACGATATTATCAAATGGAAAGAGACTAAAGCGCGGGAACATGAAGTGCTTATAAGGAGCCGGGCAATTGCAAGGCAACTTAAGGTTGATCTTAAAATGGCCGAAGTAGAGATCCAGGCTGATAGCAGAAAGGCGACCTTCTTCTATATAGCAGATGAAAGGGTAGATTTTCGTGAGCTTATTAGAATATATGCCTCCGAATTTAAAGTGAAGGTAGAGATGCGCCAGATCGGCGCACGGCAGGAAGCAGGAAAAGTAGGCGGTATTGGAAGTTGTGGCCGCGAATTATGCTGCAGTACCTGGCTTACAGATTTTAAAAGTGTAAATACAAACGCTGCCCGTTATCAAAATCTCAGCATTAATCAAACAAAACTTAGCGGGCAATGTGGGCGGCTTAAGTGTTGTCTTAATTATGAATTGGATACTTATCTCGATGCCTTACAACATTTTCCTGACGATGCCGAAGTAATTGAGGTGACCAAGGGTAAAGCATTTTTAATTAAGAAAGATATCTTCCGCAATCTAATGTGGTACTCGATGCCTGATAGCACCAAGCATTATCCTCTTTCAATAGATAGCGTTAAAAAAATACAGGATCAGAACCGAAAGGGGATTAGGCCTGATACTTTGGAAACAGTAGAAGTTGTCAGCGGAAAAATAAAAGAAGTAGAGCCTGAGTTTGTAGATGTTGTTGGCCACATCACTATTAAATCGCTTGACAAGCAGACCCGAAAAAGAAAGCACGATTCCAATCCCAATCGCGGACGCAATAGAAATGCGCCTCAATCTCAGCAGCAGAGACCTCCGCAACAACAGCGCCCTTCAGGGCAGCAGCGCCCCCAGACTGATAATCCTAAAAAATCACGCCATAATAACAATCGCAACCGACCGCCCAAAAAAGATTGACGTTTGTTTGCAAGCATTATGAAAAGGTTTTGACGAAAATTTTTGATAAGTGCCGTTTTTTATATTTCATTGAATCTGCTTTACATTTGCGCTCATGTCAATTGTAATTTCCAATCTCACCAAAAATTATCGCAAGCAAAAAGCGATTGACAATATTTCTTTCACAGTAAATAATAATGAGATTGTAGGATTTTTAGGACCCAACGGTGCTGGAAAATCGACAACAATGAAAATTGTTACGGGCTATATACCAGCCGATTCAGGCACTGTATCAGTAAATGGAACGAATGTTCAGGAGAATTCGCTCGAAGTAAAACGCCAATTAGGCTACTTGCCGGAAAACAATCCATTGTATTTTGAAATGTATGTGCGTGAATACTTAAGTTTCGTAGCAGGTATTCACCACCTTTCAGGGGATATAAAATCGAGGATTGAAGAAGTAATTGACCTCACTGGCTTACGTCCTGAGAGTAAAAAAAAGATTGGCCAGTTAAGTAAAGGGTATAAACAAAGGGTTGGTCTGGCCGCTGCCCTTATACATGATCCGGAAGTTTTGATATTGGATGAACCTACGAGTGGCCTGGATCCTAACCAGATTATAGAAATAAGAGAAGTAATAAAGCAGTTGGGCAAAAATAAAACAGTGCTTTTTTCATCGCATATTTTACAGGAAGTAGAAAGTATATGCGACCGGGTGGTAATAATTAATAAAGGCAATATCGTGGCTAATGATACACTGTCTAATCTCAGAACAACTAATAAAGCATCTCACGCAATAATTGTCGAATTCGCAGAACCTGTGGAGATACAGAGCCTTACAAAACTGGAAGGAGTTATTCACGTTGCCGCAATAGATCCTTCGCTTTTTAAGCTTAAAACAGAGGACCCGGAACTTTTAAAGCGAAACCTGTTTTCATTTAGCATACAAAACAACCTAAACATTCTTTCACTAAAAAGCGAAAGCAAATCTTTGGAAGATGTATTCAGAAACTTAACCGGTAATATTCAAAATAATTAATAAAAAAATCATGAGCTACATTGCAAACATACATGCCCGCCAGATATTAGATAGTCGCGGAAATCCCACTATTGAAGTAGATGTATTAACAGAAAACGAATCATTAGGCAGAGCCGCTGTACCATCCGGCGCCAGTACCGGCATTCATGAAGCGGTTGAATTGAGAGATAACGATAAGAAAATGTATTTAGGTAAAGGTGTACTCAAAGCTGTTGAGAACGTGAATGGCGCCATCTCGGATGCGTTGTTGGGTTGGGACATTGCCGACCAAACAAGTATAGACCAGGCGATGATTGACCTGGATGGCACGGAAAACAAAAGCTCCCTTGGTGCTAATGCTATTCTTGCAGTAAGCCTCGCGGTTGCTAAGGCAGCAGCTCTTGAAGCAAATTTACCTTTGTACCGTTACATCGGCGGTACTAACGCCAGGATATTACCCATCCCAATGATGAATATCTTGAATGGTGGTGCCCATGCTGATAACAAAATAGACTTCCAGGAATTTATGGTAATGCCGGTAGGCGCTTCGTCTTTCAGCGAGGCATTACAATGGGGTGTAGAAATATTTCACGCATTGAAGTCAGTGTTGAAAAAGAAAGGTTTCAGTACAAATGTGGGTGACGAAGGTGGCTTTGCTCCTAATATTCAAAGCAACGAAGAGGCTATTGAAACTGTCCTCGCGGCGATCAGTGCTGCGGGGTTTAAAGCCGGTTCTCAGATAGGCATAGCAATGGATGCTGCAAATAGTGAGCTCTGGAAAGAAAAAGAAAAAAAGTATGTATTTCATAAAAGCGATGGCAAAAAAATGGATAGTGCTCAACTAGTGGATTACTGGGCAAAATGGGTGAAGGACTATCCTATTATCTCCATTGAAGATGGTATGGCTGAAGATGACTGGAAGGGTTGGAAAATGCTTACCGATAAAATTGGAAGTAAAGTACAATTGGTTGGCGACGATCTTTTTGTAACCAATGTAAAACGTTTACAAAAGGGAATTGATGAAAATATAGCCAATGCATTGCTCGTAAAAGTAAACCAGATAGGAACACTTACAGAAACTATAAATGCAGTATCACTTGCTCAGCAAAATGGTTATAATACTATTATGAGTCATCGCAGTGGCGAAACTGAAGATACCACGATTGCTGACCTGGCAGTAGCATTAAATTGTGGTCAAATTAAGACTGGCTCCGCAAGCCGCACTGATAGGATAGCTAAATACAATCAGTTGATAAGAGTTGAAGAAATGCTGGATGAAAGCGCTATTTATCCAAAGGGAAGAATTAAATTTGGTAAGTAGTCTTTCTCAATGGTAAAACAATCCATAATTTTAAGGCGACACTATGCCGAAGATTCCAAAAATATTTTCAAATAAATATCTTATCACGGGTTTAGCTTTTGCTATTTGGATGCTGTTCTTTGACCGAAATGATTTATCGCTGCAATTAAGACGGATAAACGAACTGCAGAAGTTACAGGAAAGTGAAAAAGCCATGGACGTTCAAATAGCGGATACCCGGCATGAGCTAAAGCTTTTGAAGACTAATCCTGAGACTCTTGAGAAATATGCACGTGAAAAATTTATGATGAAAAAAGACAATGAAGACATTTACATCATCTCTTTTGACTCTTCTATAATTAAGTAGGCTGGTAACAATATTTTTATACTTGGTGCGTTTTAATGTTATTGGATAGTTTTTTTATTAATGCACCTTAACCCCTTTTTATGACAAAAATTACTCAGGAAGACCTGGTAAGATATCTTTATAATGAAACTTCAGAGAAAAAATCTGAACTGATAAAAGATGCGCTGGAGTCTGACATGAATCTGAGAGACAGTTTTGAAAATCTTCTTGCCTCCAAAAGAACGCTCGAAGAAGTTAACTTGTCTCCACGGCCGGAATCAATTGACAAAATTTTGCAATATGCCGGTCAACAGGAAAAGCATTTACATTCTCATTAAGAAAAAATTAAAAAGTATTTTCGTCCTGCCCCAAAAAAGGCAGGATTTTTTTTATGACAAAACCAGAGCGTTATCAGTTCGTAATCAATTATTTCTTAAAACATTTACCTGATGCTGAAACTGAATTGGATTATACCAATCCGTACGAATTGTTGGTGTCGGTAATACTATCAGCGCAGTGTACCGATAAAAGAGTAAATGAAACCACACCCTCTATTTTTTTAAGATACCCCGATGTTAGCGCACTCAGCAACGCTACTGTAGAAGAGCTTTTTCCCTTTATAAAAAGTATTTCTTACCCAAATAATAAAACAAAGCACCTGATAGGTATGTCAAAGATGATAATGGAAAAATTCAATGGTAAGCTCCCAATGACCGTTGATGAATTGACACAATTGCCAGGTGTGGGACGTAAAACTGCGAACGTTGTTACTTCGGTGGTTGACAAACAACCCAACATGGCGGTTGACACCCATGTATTCCGGGTTGCTGCCCGAATAGGCTTAACAACTAATGCAAAAACTCCTCTTGAAACAGAAAAACAGCTCATTAAAAATATACCAATTGATCTTGTCCATAAGGCTCATCATTGGCTCATACTACATGGCAGGTATATTTGTAATGCAAGAAATCCCAAATGCAATGAATGCGGCATCAAACCCGTTTGTAAATATTATAGTAAACTTATAAAAGCAAATAATTAAAAAATTGTGTTTATTTTGTATGTGGTTACCAAAACACCTTTTATCCCAGCTTTTAATTACTCGTCGTTATGAAAATTAAATTTCTTTTCCTACTTATTTTATTTGCAGTAGCAAAGCCTTCTTCTGCGCAATATTATTTTTATGATGGAGGCTACTATGAAAGCGACTTCGTTTTTGAAATCGGAGGCTCGGTGGGCGCAATGAATGCCTTTACTGATCTGGGTGGAAGAAAAGGACTTGGTAAAAAATTTGTTAAAGACTTTAACTTTAAGAATACTCAGCTTTCCGGAGGATTTTATATTGGTGTAGTCTACAAAAATCAAGTGGCCGCCAGGTTAGAAGCAACTTTCGGTCAAATACATGCTTATGATAGTATTTTAAAAAAAGTAGCCGCTACAACAAACGAGCGCTATGAAAGAAATTTAAGTTTTCGGAGTTCTATCGCTGAAATAGCCCTCACAGTAGAGTTTCACCCCTTTTATGTTTTTGGAAATTACGATGAAGATCATTACCCACCACCAATTTCTCCATACCTACTGGTTGGAATTGGGTATTTTCATTTTAATCCCCAGGCAAAATTAAATAATGCCTATGTAAATCTACAACCACTAAGTACTGAAGGAGAAGGTTTTGCCGAATATCCTGATAGAAAGCCCTATAAGCTTAATCAAATTTGTTTTCCTTTAGGCATAGGTGCACGGTATGACATTTCACCTCTTCTTAATGTAAAAGCAGAAATTGCTACCAGACTTTTAAAAACTGACTACCTTGATGATGTAAGCGGCAGATATATTGATCCTTCGGTATATTCAAATTATTTTACCGGCGAGAAACTTACGCAGGCTTTGCTGCTTAATGACAGGCACAAGCCCGGCGCCACCACCGCGCATCCCGATGGCATCAGGGGAAGGCCTGTTAATAATGACTCGTATATAGTCTTTAGTGTAAAGCTGGGATTATCGCTCAGAGCGAGAGCCAGATAAATTAATAATCTTCTTTATTTCATCCACGAGTTCGTGCTTTGTAAAAGGCACGCCCATGATTTTATTATACCCTTTCGCATCAACAAGGTATTGATCCCTGATTATTTTTATCAACTGACCATTATTCAATTCGG
>JBDTVF010000126.1:0-9282 GCA_040007325.1 Ginsengibacter sp.
GGCGATAAAGAACTTGTCAGAAGGGCTTTTGAGATAGCTGTAGAAGCGCATAAGACTATGCGACGTAAGAGTGGCGAGCCTTACATTCTTCATCCCATTGCAGTGGCAATGATCTGCGTAGAAGAGATTGGACTTGGTGTGCGGAGTACTATTTGTGCGCTTATGCATGATACAGTAGAAGACACTGACATTACGCTTGAAGATGTTCAGAGAGAATTTGGAAGCGAAATTGCAAAGATAGTTGACGGCCTTACTAAGATATCCACCGTCCTTGATGCTAATTCATCAAAACAGGCAGAGAACTTCAAAAAGATATTACTCACGCTCACTGATGATCCCCGGGTAATACTGATAAAGCTGGCAGACAGGCTTCACAATATGCGTACGCTGGACAGTGTGAAACGCGAGAACCAGCTTAAAATATCTTCCGAGACGGTGTACGTATATGCTCCTCTTGCACACCGGATGGGCCTTTACAACATTAAGACAGAGATGGAAGATCTCGCAATGAAATACATGGAGCCGGACAGCTACCGGTACATTGCTCAAAAACTTGATAACACCAAGAGAGAAAGAACGAGGTACATTAATGATTTTATCAGGCCAATAAAGGAAAAGCTGCAACAGGGAAAATTTGATTTTGAAATATATGGCAGGCCAAAAAGTATTCATTCCATATGGAACAAAATGAAGAAAAAAGGTGTGTCATTCGATGAAGTGTATGACCTGTTTGCAATACGTGTTATATTAAACTCGCCGCCTGAAAGAGAGAAAGAAGATTGCTGGAAAGTTTACAGCACGATTACAGATGAGTATAGTCCCGCTCCGGAAAGATTGCGCGACTGGTTAAGCAATCCAAAGAGTAATGGGTATGAGGCGTTGCATACTACAGTAATGGGTGCACAGGGCAAATGGGTTGAAGTGCAGATAAGAACCAAGCGTATGAATGATATTGCGGAGAAGGGGCTCGCGGCGCATTGGAAATATAAAGAAGGCACCAACGAGGAAAATCGTTTTGATAATTGGTTCCAGCAAATAAGAGATATGCTTGCCAATCAGGATACAAATTCCATAGACTTCCTACAGGATTTTAAGGTATCTTTTTTAGCCGAAGAAATTTATGTGTACACACCAAAGGGTGATGTGAAAATGCTACCCATCGGAGCATCAGCGCTCGACTTCGCATTTGCTGTTCATACTGCCGTAGGTGAAAAGTGCATTGGGGCAAAAGTAAATCATAAATTAGTGCCACTTGGGCATAAGCTGCGTAGTGGTGACCAGGTAGAGATCATTACTTCTACAAAGCAAAAGCCGAGTAGGGAATGGTTAAAACTTGTGGTTACCCCAAAGGCAAAAACTAAAATAAAAGATTCACTAAAAGAAGAGAAAAGGACAATAGCTGAAGATGGAAAGGTCATCCTGCAAAAGAAGCTTGAGCAAATGGGTGCTGCAATGAGCCACGTAAATATTGATGAGATAACCGCATTCTATAAGCTTCCTTCGCAGCTAGACCTGTTATATGAAATTGCAATCAAGAAAATAGATCTTAACGAATTATCTGAGTTTACCGTTCTCGGAGATAAAATCCATCTTCCGAGACCCAACAAAACTGTAGATGAAAAGCATGAACCGGAACATAAGCATCTACATAAAAAAGATACTGAACTTATAATATTTGGTGAGAGTAGCGATAAAATAATGTATAGCCTCGCTAATTGTTGTAAGCCAATTCCTGGCGATGATGTTTTTGGATTTGTAACACAGGGCGAAGGATTAAAAATCCACAGAACCAATTGTCCCAATGCTGCAAGACTTCTTTCAAATTATGGGCATCGGGTTGTAAAAACAAAATGGGTAAAGAATAAAGAAATCTCATTCCTTACGGGTATTAAGATAGTAGGTCTCGACGATGTCGGTGTAATCAATAAGATCACCAACCTGATAAGTGGTACATTAAAGATCAACATTAATGCGCTTACTATTGAAGCTAAGGATGGTTTATTCCAGGGAAATATAAGAGTGTATGTACATGATAAAGATGAACTGGAAGACCTTGTAGCGCATCTAAAAAATCTCCCCGGTATTGAAAGCGTCGATAGATATGATACCGAATAAACATCTTATTCTCTTACAGATATTTTGAAAACGAAAGTGGAAAATTCATATTTCATCCTTTTCCATTAGAAGCACAGGAAGCGCCGGTGAATGCTATAGTTTGTACGGATGCAAATGGAGATGGCAATACTGACATCATTATTGCTGGCAACGAATACCAGGCGAATGTGATGCCTGGCCGTTATGATGCATCTTATGGATTACTTTTAATAGGAGATGGAAAGGGAAAGTTTAATACAGTGAAGCCAATGAGTAGCGGTTTAATATTAGACGGTGATATCAAAGATCTCAAGATGATTGAGGTTGGTAACAGGAAAGTGCTGTTAGCTGCAGTAAATGATTCTACTATGAAAGCATTTGCCTTAAAGGGAATTAAATGATCTTGCTATCTCAATCACTACAATGAAAATTTATATTTTCAAAATCTTAGTAATATCATTTTGAAGAACTAACCAATCTAATTCAAGTAGTCATTACCAAAACGATCTATAAAGTATCTTCGCGGCCGCGATGTACAAACTACTTCGAAATATATTATTCTGGTTTGATGCTGAAAAAGTCCATTACTTTTCGATGGATGCATTCAAGTTTTTTTGTCGAATTGCCCCGGTTAAAAAATTACTAACGAAAAACTTTAATAGTGACACGAGTGGAATCAAGAAAAATATATTTGGCCTAAACTTTTCGAACCCAATAGGTTTGGCTGCAGGTTTTGATAAGAATGCGAAATACCTGAATGAACTTTTAATTATGGGCTTTGGCTTTGTTGAGATCGGCACGGTGACTCCTGTACCGCAACAAGGAAATCCCAAACCGAGATTGTTCCGTTTGCCAAAGGATAAGGCCATCATTAACAGGATGGGTTTTAACAACGATGGTGCGGCAACAATTGCTCAGCGATTGAAAGAGTATAGGAAAAGATTGGGGCCGCCTTCGTCTGAATTGATCATTGGCGGCAACATAGGAAAGAATAAAGCGACACCAAATGAAGATGCCTGGAAAGATTATGAGAAATGCTTTGAAGCATTACATGATTATGTAGATTATTTTGTTGTAAACGTGAGTTCTCCAAACACGCCGGGCTTACGCGACCTTCAGCAAAAGGAGTCTCTGCGAATAATCCTTTCGCATTTACAAAATTTAAACAGACCAAAAGAAGCCCAAAGGCCTTTGCTATTAAAAATATCGCCTGACCTTTCGAAGGAAGAATTAGATGATATTATTGACCTCGCCATGGAAATAAAATTAGATGGCATTGTAGCCTGTAATACAACTATCACCCGCGAAGATTTATTGACTGCTGGTGATATCGTTTTAAAAGCTGGTGCCGGCGGATTAAGCGGAAAGCCGCTGAATAAAAAATCTACAGATATTACCCGGTATATTTTTGAAAAAACAAATGGTGAAATTCCAATCATTACCAGTGGTGGAATTTTCAACGGTACAGAAGCAAAGGAGAAATTTCAGGGCGGTGCATCACTTATACAAGTTTGGACCGGGTTTATTTATGAAGGTCCGGCGATTGTAAAAAATATTTGCCGGTCATTAGAGTAATTTTAAAATGCCTAATAGAAAGTAGCATGAGTTATTTATTTACATCAGATAGCATAATAAGTTTTTTTATTCTCGTAATACTTGAAATAGTACTGGGAATAGACAATGTTATTTTTGTAAGCATTATTATTAATCGGCTTCCATCGGAGAAACACAAAAGCGCAAGGCTTTTCTGGGTCATAACTGGCAGTATTGTTCGCAGCCTTTTGCTACTGGCGTTAGGGTGGTTGCTGGCGCAGAAAGGTAAGGCTGTCTTTACTATTATGGGTAAAGGATTTGATCTTGCAAGTATCGTTATGATAGCTGGAGGCATATTTCTCATCTATAAATCCGTTCATGAAATACATCAGAAACTCGAGGGAGAAGACCCGAATGTGCTAGATGGCAGTAAAAAGAAGTCGTTTAGCTTTACACAGGCACTTTTCCAGATAGCATTAGTAGATATGGTCTTTTCATTTGATAGCATTATAACCGCCGGTGGTACTGCAAAGCACGTGGAAATAATGATTGCCGCTGTGCTTGTTGCCATGGTGGTTATGTTTTCCTTTAGTCCTAAAATCGCGGCGTTTATTCATAAGCATCCTACATTTAAAATGCTGGCGCTTTCATTTTTGGTAATGATTGGCCTTAGTCTCGTAATTGAAGGATGGGCATCCGAGAAAGCGGAAGACCTTAATCTGAAAAACTATATTTATTTTGGAATGGCCTTTTCATTCGTAGTTGAGCTTTTGAACATGAGGGTTAGAAAAAGTCAGCCAAATAGAGTAGTTGAATTAAATGAACCCCATTACCGGGACGACGAGATAAACGAAGGCGACCAGGCAAAATAGATAGCTGACGTTCAAAGATTGTGCAGTATTAAATAAAATTTTCAGGAGCAGCGTGAATTACAATCCGTATTCACTAACCAGATAAACTAAAGCAGCCATATTTGCTGCACCGAGTTTTAGCTCCCTCTCACTTACATTTTCAAATACATCTGTAGCTGCGTGGTGAATGTCAAAATAACGTTGGCTATCCGGTCTCAGTCCTGCAAGGGCGGCACCTACTTTACTTAACGGTCCAATATCTGATCCGCCGCCACCAATAAAAAAATCGTAGACTCCATAAGGATAAAACAAGTCTTTCCATATCATAATTTTACTTCGTTGTGCAGCAGACATCTGAAGGCTAAAACCCCGAGGTGTAAAGCCTCCGGCATCACTTTCAAGAGCAAAGATGTGTTTTTCATTTTTTTCCTTTGCGGCATTAAGATATGCTTCAGCACCGCGTCCGCCATTTTCTTCGTTTGCAAATAACACAGCTCTTATAGTTCGTTTAGGTTTTATATTGAGTGCTTTCAACGTTCTTAAAACTTCCATACTTTGCATTACGCCAGACCCATCGTCGTTAGCTCCTTCTGCGAGCTCCCAGCTATCAAGGTGACCTCCCACGGTAATGATTTCTTCAGGATGTTCCGAACCTGCTATTTCCCCGATAACATTATAAGCCTTCACATCCGGAAGCATTTTGCAATCTGTCCTGAACCATAGCCGCGATACATTTTTTTTTATCAGCTCTCCGCTCAGGTATTCGGCATCGTTAGTACTTATCGCGACTGCTGGTATTTTGGGGAATGAATCATTATAGATTGTTACGCCGGTATGTGGATAATCGTTCAGATTAATAGCAAGAGACCGAACTACTGCGCCCAATGCACCGTATTTTGCCGCCATCGCAGGTCCTGTTACCCTGGAAACGCCGCTCTCGCCATATGCCCTGAATGTTTCGATGTAAGTAGGATTCATTCTAAAATTAAAGAACACTATTTTGCCCTTAATACCATCTTCACCAAGATCTAGTAACTCTGTCATGTTTTTTACTTCAACGACAGGCGCTGAAATGCCTGTGGCCGGAGTTGCCACCGAATTGCCGAGAGCCGTGAGATGAAGCTGATATTTTTTTCCATTTGTAAAGGCCACCTTTCCTTGTTCTATTTTACCTCTTACCCAATGAGGAACCATACATTCCTGCAGGTATACTGTATCAACGCCAATTTGCTTCAGCATGCTTTCGGTAAGGTGCACTGCCTTAAGATGGTTTGCTGAACCTGATAGTCTCGGCCCTACCTTCTTGCACAATATCCTAAGATTAGTATAGGCTGTTCCGCTAGTTAATGTTTCATCAACAATTTTCTTTACCATTATTGCATCGCCGCTTTGCGATTGAGCTTTCACAATGAAACATACCCCAAGTATGAGAGTCAAACATCTTTTGATAGAATCCATATTATCTTTTTGTTATCTTACCTCCGTTACACGATCCACAATGTAACGTGTGTCGCCGCGCCAGGGTAATGTCGACATTTTTTCTTTATAATGAAGGCTCACATCTTTGCCTTCTAACCTGCCAAGACTATCTGCAACAACCTGATCTGTTACTGAAAAAAGCCACATGTTATTAACTAAAATGCCTCCGTTAGTGGTATTTACTCCACCAAGATTAAGTTCCCCTTCATAAGTTTTAAATAAATAGCCTTTATGCGAAAATTTTATTAATCTGCCTGCACGATTTCCCTCGCTGTAAGTAAATGTTACATTTATTAAAATGAAAATAGCCAGTATGATTACAACGACGCTGATAAACCAAAATAGAATTTTCTTCACCAGGAATAATTTTAGCAAACATAAACAATCCACATAAAAATATCGTTTGTATAGACGGTTCTTCGGTCTGCAAAAAGAAATTGTAATTTGCGCACGATTTTGCATTACCGCATCAATTGGTGAATTAATGCCTTCTTAAATTGGATATAAAACCTGGAATATGAATATTGGAATTGTCTGCTATCCTACTTATGGCGGAAGCGGAGTGTTAGCAACGGAATTAGGAAAGGCTCTTGCAGAAAAAGGGCATAATATTCACTTTATAACTTACCAGCAGCCCGTAAGGCTAGGCGGCTTTCACGCGAATATTTTCTACCATGAAGTAAGAGTGCCTACATATCCCCTGTTTGACTACCCACCTTATGAGACAGCACTTGCAAGCACCATGGTAGATGTGATAATGAATAACCAGGTGGAGTTGCTTCATGTACATTATGCCATTCCGCATGCGTCTGCGGCTTATATGGCTAAGCAAATCTTATTGAAGGAGGGAATAAAAATTCCGGTAATAACTACATTGCATGGAACAGATATTACGCTAGTTGGAAGGGATAAAACTTACTCGCCGGTGGTGACTTTTTCGATGAACGAGAGTAATGCGATAACGGCGGTTTCTAAAAATCTTCGTGATGAGACTTACAAAAATTTCAAGATCGACAAAGAGATTGAAGTAATCTACAATTTTGTAGACGTAAAGCGCTTTAATAGAAAACCCGTAACAGCATTTAAACAAATAATTGCCCCTGATAATGAAAGAATAATCATGCATGCCTCCAATTTCAGAAAAGTAAAAAGAGTGGGTGATGTTGTGAAAGTATTTGAGCAGTTGAACAAGGTAATTCCTTCTAAATTGTTATTTGTTGGCGACGGCCCAGAGCGTTCGTATGTGGAAAGATTATGTCGTGAGAGCGACTCGCATGGTGATATACGTTTCCTTGGCAGGCAGGAACAAATGGAAGATATTCTTGCCATTTCTGATCTGTTTATTTTACCGAGCGAATATGAAAGCTTTGGGTTGGTTGCGCTTGAGGCAATGGCCGCAGCGGTTCCTGTTGTATCAACCAACGCAGGAGGACTACCGGAAATTAATATCGATGGTGTAACCGGGTTCCTTAGTGATGTGGGAGATGTTGACGATATGAGCAGGAAAATTATAAATCTTCTTGGTGACGAAAAGGCATTTGCACAAATGAAGAAGAATGCTTTTGACCAGGCAAAGAAATTTGATATAGACCGGATCGTTCCTGAATATGAAAATCTCTATAAAAAAGTTTTAGAGCAGATTTAAAAGGTCTATTTTTTAAGCCATTGCTCAGGGTTTACATTGTTGCTTTCCTTCATAATAATAAAGTCGACCTGTCCCTGTCCCTCGTCATTAGCTCCGGCTTTCCCTAAAACTTGTCCGAGTTTTATGTTATCACCTCGTTGAACATTAGCTGAAGAGAGGTTACTATACACGGTAAAATATTTACCATGCTTCAGAAATACGGCTTGCTTGTCTTCAATATAACTTACAAGCGTTACTTCTCCATCAAAAACTGCTTTTACTGGTTCACCTATTTTAACGCCGAGTGTAACTCCGGGATTATCATAATTTATACCGCCGGGTAATTTATTCGGGCCGAAGTGGGCGGCGATAAATCCTGCGGCTGGCCATGGCAGTGAACCACGATTTCTTTCGAAACTTGCATCCAGGGCCTTATCAGCTTCTGTCGAAACTAATACACTGTTTGATGGCCTTCTTTCGGCAGGTGTGGTAGTAGTTTTTGCCGGTGTTTTACTGGCCGCGGTATTGCTATTGTTTGCCGGCGCATTCTTTTTAATAGCGGCCAGTCTTTCTTTTTCTTTCCTTGCAGCATCGGCCCGTGCAATTTCTATTTCCCTGCGTATCATTGCAGCGACCATATTTTTCAATTTGGCATCCTGTTTTTTCTTTGCGTTTACCTGTGCTGTCAGTTCTTTTTGCTGACCTTTTATTTTATTTACGATCAACTGTTTTTCCTGTTGCTGTTTTTCAAGTTGGCTCAATTCTTTATCCCGCTCATCCAATACCACGCTTTTTCTTTGCTTTGCCCCTGACAAAACTTTAATACGGTCTTCAAGCATTTGCTGTGTACGTAAAATATTTTCAGCCTGCATTTCACGGTAACTACGGTAAGACTTTAAATAGGCTATTCTCTTTATTGCATCATTAAAGCTTGAGGCTGAAAAAATAAAATTGAGAAAATCGTAATTGCTGCGATTCATGTAGGCATATACCATGCTTTTTGCATATTCATCTTTCAGGGTATCTAATACGCGTGACATTCTAATGATGTCTTTCTGGGCCAGGTATATGTTATCGTTGAGTGTTCTTATTTCTCCGGTAATATTATCGACTACATTGCCTTGCAGATCGATCTTCTTATTTATTAAAGTGAGGCCACCGATATTTACTTTTGCAGACTTTCTCACTTCAGCCAGAGCTTTCTCAGTCTCCACTATTTCGCGTTTTAGATTTTCACGTTCCTTTTGCAGAGCGTCTTTGTCTTCCGGTTGTTGCGCACCGGCGCTGAATACAACAAATAGCAAAACTAATATGGAAACAATTTTCTTTTGCATGCACATTATATTTTAGTAAAAAAACGGGTAGGCAGCATGTATATTGCGAGACGTTAAAGTAACAATTATTTTGTTTTATAATTTGGCGGAACTACAAACCTGAATGATAATTCCTTGTTAAACTCATACTGTTTATAAGATAGATTTATATCTACTTTTGTTTTTTCTGCAACGGTTATTTCCCGTCCGGTGGCGAAATACATGTCACCATTTTTTTCATAATCAGTATATGTAATATCAGCAGTTCGGTTCTGGCTTAGATCGAGGTCATCAAGTTTACTCCGTTCAGTAAGATTATTATCTGCAGAGACCGTAATGAGATTTTTAAAGAATTTTCCAATCGTCGCAATTAATAAATGATTGCCCG
>JBDTVF010000127.1:0-9270 GCA_040007325.1 Ginsengibacter sp.
GTGAGATCTCTCTTGTAGGGTTTCACTCTTGTTACCACATCGAAAACAAATAATTTAATACGCCCCTCTTCTTCATATAGAACCGAAAGCCTTGTTCCCTTTGGATCCCATGCCATCATAGGATAATTAGGATTTATGTCACCTAATTTTGCCTTAGCTCCAAATTTCAGTAGCACTTTATCTTTGTCGCCTTCATTGAGCAAGAGTTTGTATTGGCCTTTATCATATTTTACCACCGCAAATGATCCGTTCCTTTTATTAGGATTTACATTGAAATGAAAAAAGTCTCTTCTCTTTCCGACGGTTAAGCTGGTGATCTCACTTCCCTTTGGATAATTTTTCCGTCGTGAAATATCCTTATCATATTTTTCTTCTTCATACGTCATGAAGTCGGCCAATACATCTTTAAATTTTTTTGTTTTTGTAACCTGATTGCTCGCCCTGTTTAAACTCTTATAAACCCTGGCGAGGTACATGAGGTAGGTAGTGTTTTCTTTTTTGTAACGTTCTTCAATATAATACCAAAAGGCGTGCCCTGCCAATAATGGCTTTTCAAAAGCAAACTGGTAAAAGTTTTTATAGTTGCCGCTAAGGATTTCACTTTTCAGATCGTCATCGAGTTGTGTGCTCCAGTTCTGCCCTGCATAAGCTATATAGCCATCGATTAGCCATTGAGGTAAATCAAGGAGCGCCTGGTTTCCGGCAACCTCGCCGAGATCGTCTCCGAACAAAATATTTTGGGTGAGAACATTTGCAATGCCTTCACGTATTTGCCTGCGCAGATCGTCGTGGTTGCTGTTATAGTAAATAATCATTTTGTTATTTACCAGCTTTGTAAGTCCACCCGTGTTCTGCCAGTCAATGCCAAGGCCAATATTACTTTGCTGCAGATCATTGAAAGTATTATATAGAACAATATTCGCTCTGCGTTGTAAACTATATTCCACGAATCTTTCCACGCCTGGAAGTTCTTCCTCGGCGACCTGCATTACGAATTTTGCCAACTCCTGCCCGCCCTGGTTATAATAAGTGTTGAAATTTCTTGTTTGGTAATATTGCCATTTAAATTTTTTGTATTGAACCCTGTTTTTCCCAAATTCTACGCTGCTAACTTGTGCGCCTAGAGCAAAACTTATAGCAGTAAAAAAAGTGAAAAGAAGAAATATTTTTTTGTGCATTTGTTTCTCGTGATCTTGCATATACCGGTGGTTATAATTGCTCTAAAATTACTTGTTTCGCGTTAATAAGGAAAAGAAATTAACATATACTCACATACGTTATGCTACAAATAGAAGTTTTAACATTTAATCCCGTTCAGGAAAATACCTACCTGATTTTTAATGAAAAAAATGAATGCATCGTCATTGATCCGGGATGCTACTACGATAACGAGAAAGAAACTTTAGCAGTTGCTATCGAGGGAAAAAATCTTACCCCCAAACTTTTATTGAACACGCACTGTCACCTCGATCATGTATTCGGTAACAAGTTTATTGCTGAAAAATATAAGCTAATCCTTCATTTGCATAAAGCGGATGAACAAATGCTTAAGATGGCACCTGCCTCCGGATTGATGTTTAACCTCCCATTTGATAATTATAATGGAGAATTTTTCTTCTTAAGTGAAGGAGACGTTATCACCCTAGGTGATGATCAACTTGAAGTTATTCATGCGCCAGGGCATTCGCCGGGGAGTATTTGCTTTTACTCTAAAGCACAAAATTTTTTGGTCGGGGGGGATGTTCTGTTTTACAACAGCATCGGTCGTACCGATCTGCCAGGTGGAAGCCATGAACAATTATTAAAAAGTATAAAAGAGAAAGTATTTGCACTGCCGGATGAGGTGAAAGTGTACAGCGGCCATGGGAGAGAAACGACTATTGGATATGAAAAGCGCACCAATCCTTTCCTTGTTTGATCGAATCAATTATGCATTTACGCAGGCTCCATTTCGTGGCTTTTGCAATCCTGGTAATTGGTTGTTTTTTTGCCTGTGAAATCAAAGATCGTGGGCCCGGTCGAATTACTTTTGCCAGCCCACTATCGTACAATCAATTTATAGTTGACCGGCATAAAGAGCTTATTGCAGATGTTGACATTTATAATCTTGCGATGGAGCATGATTATGCGGTTGCAATGAAGACGCTTGATTCCATTCTGCTGCATGCTTCTCAAAGTTTATCAGACGTGAGCCACATGGCGCCATTTAAAGGTGATTCTTCTTTCAGAGAAGTATCCGAAGATTTCTTTAAATATTACTCTGGCCAATTTATTGACGAGGGAAAGGAGTTGATTGAGCTAAAATCAAAAGCCGATAGTGGTCGGGCTGATTACGATGAGATTACCACATTGGTACAGCTCTCAAAGAAGGTAGATGCACACGCTAACACGTTACAATTGCGACTACAGGAGATGCAAAGAAGATTTGCCAGCAAAAATAATTTTATCCTTTCTAAATGACTCCATTAGGTAATCAAAAATGAATGTCGTTAAGATTTCTTTTCCATTACCAATTCTATCAGCACTCCATTAGTGGATTTGGGATGAAGAAAACAAACCAATTTATTGTCTGCGCCTTCCTTAGGCTGTTCGTTAATTAAATTGAATCCCTCAGCCACCAATCGCTTCACTTCTGATTCTATATCATCTACCTCAAATGCAATGTGGTGAACACCTTCTCCCTTTTTATCAATAAATGTATTAATTACGCTTCCGGGGGCGTAGGCTTCAAGCAATTCAATTTTACTGTCCCCTTTCATAAAAAAGGCGGTGTTTACCTGCTCGCCCTCAACTACTTCGGTCTTGTAACACGGCGTATTCAACAGCTTTTCAAACAATGGGATTGACACCGAAAGTTTCTTAACTGCGATTCCTATATGCTCAATTTTTTTCATTCTTATTTTTTTAAAACAAAACTACTTTACCCCTATTATTTGTGCATGAACTTATAACTAAATTTAGATTTGCGACTTTGGTAAAATTAGGTTAGACTATAACGTATAACTTATTTTTTAATCCCAATTGGCGTAAATTTGTAAGAATCAGAAAAATTTAAAATGTATGTTGAAACTACCGGTTTATCTTGATAATAACGCTACGACACCTATGGATCCGAGAGTTCTTGAGGCGATGATTCCTTATTTTACTGATCACTTTGGAAATGCTGCTAGCAGGAACCACCCTTTTGGATGGGAAGCTGAGGAGGCGGTTGATTATGCACGTGAGCAAGTAGCCCGTTTGATAGGAGCTGATCCTAAAGAGATCATATTTACTTCAGGCGCTACAGAAGCTGACAACCTGGCGCTGAAGGGAGTATATGAAATGTATGCATCAAGAGGAAACCATATTATTACAGCTACCACCGAGCATAAGGCTGTACTTGATACTTGTAAGCATATTGAAAAACTTGGCGGAGAGGTTACTTATTTAGAGGTAAAGGAGAATGGAATTATAGACCTTAAAGAACTTGAGGCAGCCATGAAACCTACTACTGTATTGATAGCAATCATGTATGCTAATAACGAAATAGGCGTGATCCAGCCAATTAAAGAAATAAGTGCTATTGCTAAAAAGCACGGAGCACTTTTATTTACTGATGCTACACAAGCTGTTGGTAAAATACCTGTGGATGTAAATAAAGATGGCATCGACCTTATGGCCTTCACAGCGCATAAAATGTATGGTCCTAAAGGCGTTGGTGCTCTATATGTTCGCCGCAAAAATCCAAGGGTGAAAGTAACTGCCCAAATGGACGGTGGAGGGCATGAAAGATCAATGCGTAGCGGCACTTTAAATGTTCCGGGCATTGTCGGCTTTGGTAAGGCTTGCGAACTGTGCCAGCTTGATATGGAAAAAGATACAGAGCGTATTGGCAAATTGCGTGACAAGCTTGAGAATTCTTTATTAAAGCTGGAAGAGGCTTATGTAAATGGCAGCAAAGAGCACAGGCTTCCGCACGTAAGTAATATCAGTTTTAAATATGTAGAAGGCGAGGGACTTATGATGGGCTTTAATAAAAATATCGCGGTAAGCTCTGGCTCGGCTTGCACTTCAGCTTCACTGGAACCATCATATGTATTGAAAGCGCTCGGTTTAGGCGATGATCTGGCACACTCTTCGCTACGTTTCGGATTGGGTCGTTTTACAACGGAAGAACAAATTGATTACACAATAGACCAGGTGAGCTCAACTGTTTTAAAGTTGAGAGAAATGAGCCCTTTGTGGGAAATGTGGAAAGATGGAATTGATCTCGAAAAGATAGAATGGGCAGCTCATTGATCAATAAACACCTTTGGTAATTAAATCGTAAATTGTTTAGGAAATTCAAATATCTAAAAATTAAATAATCATGGCATATTCAGATAAAGTTATAGACCACTATCAAAACCCTAAGAATGTGGGTACTTTAGATAAAAGTAAAAAAAATGTAGGAACCGGCCTGGTAGGAGCTCCCGAGTGTGGTGACGTGATGCGCCTGCAGATAGAAGTTGATGATGAAACAGGAATGATTAAAGATGCGAAATTTAAAACTTTCGGATGTGGTTCTGCTATTGCATCGTCGTCGCTGGCAACTGAATGGTTGAAAGGAAAAAGTGTTGATGACGCCCTTAAGATTGATAATATGGATATCGTGGAAGAACTGAATCTTCCTCCTGTTAAGATACACTGTTCAGTGCTTGCTGAAGACGCCATTAAGTCGGCAATAAACGATTACCGTATAAAAAACGGCCTTGAAAAGATTAAGTTTGAGGAAAGCCTGGTTCATTAAATCGTTTAATTCCTTTTTTATTTTTAATAGCTACAGGGATAAATTTCTGGATAGTTAGCTATCTAAATTGATTGATATGATTTATGTAAGTGATAAGGCAAAAGAAAAAGTGCGGAAGCTGCAGTTGGATGCGAATCTCCTTAAGGAGGATTATTTCCTGCGGGTAAGTGTAGTTGGCGGCGGTTGCTCGGGACTTAGTTATAAGATGGATTTTGATAACGAAAAAAAGCCGATGGACCAGGAATTTGATGATAATGATGTAAAAGTTGTAACAGATCTCAAAAGCTTTTTATATCTCGTAAACACCACCCTCGATTTTAGCGATGGGCTTAATGGTAAAGGATTTTATTTTAGCAATCCTAACGCCAGTCGCAGTTGCGGATGCGGTGAAAGTTTTGCAGTTTGATTTTTTAATTTCATTCTTTCAAACAGGTTTTCATGTAAAATGAAAACCTGTTTTTATTTCTGTAACATTTATTTCTACTTGACTTCCTTTGCACCAGCCTCGTCTTTCATGGGTGGGCGTGGCGGGGGAGGTGGGGGAGCGGGTATTTCATTTATCTGCACCACTATAACAGGTGGTTCTGGCGGCGGTGGAGGCGCATTTAATGCAATGGGGGGCGGAGGCGGCGGAATCGGTTTTACTATTTCCTTCGACTGGGCAAATAAGGCGGAAGAGCATAACATGCAAACCGCAAAAAGCCGGGCATTTAAAATTTTCATGATTAATTGTTTTTAACAAGGATGCTATGTTAGCCAGTTTCCACAAAATAAAAAGCCCCGTTGGAACGGGGCTTCAGCAGTTTGTTCAGGTAAACTTTCATAGCAAAATCTCTGAAGATTGCTTTTCCTGCAGAAAAAAAGATAGATCAATCTTAATTTCAGAGATAATTTAAATATAGAAAAATAATACAAATCTCGATCAGGTAGGCCAGCAGTAGGTAAGACAGGGTTGTATGTCAAAACGCTGCTTTATTTCAAATCAAAAACTTTTAACTACTTTTCAAACCAGAATTTAATTTTGCCCAAAGCATGATCCCCATCATACAAAAAGAATTACGACAATTTTTTAGCGGCCTCACAGGGTACATTACCATTATACTATTTCTTCTGATTACCGGGTTTATACTTTTTTTTTCAAAGGATACTAATATTTTCGATTTCGGCTATGCGACTCTCGACCAGTTTTTTGATCTTGCACCCTGGATTTTTATTTTTCTTATTCCGGCGATTTCAATGCGAAGCATTTCCGATGAACTTAGGAGTGGGACTTTCGAAATTTTACAAACGAAACCACTTACTAACTGGCAAATAGTATTGGGTAAATATATGGCGGTGATCTTTGTTATTGCGATTGCTTTGCTTCCCACCTTGTTATACGTTTACACGATACATGATCTTGCTGCCAGCGGTGGCATTGATTCAGGAGGCATTCTTGGCTCTTACATCGGTCTAATATTGTTGTCAGCTGTATTTGCAGCAATCTGCCTATGGTGCTCATCGATTACTTCAAATGCTGTAGTTGCATTTCTTGTAGGTGCATTTTCATGCCTCGTATTGTACTTTGGTTTTAATGCAGTAAGCAAGCTCCCGGTATTTTCGGGGAATGCAGATTATTATCTTGAAATGATCGGCATAGACTTTCATTATCGAAGTATAAGCCGGGGCGTGATCGATACACGGGATATTGTTTATTTCGCCAGCATCATTTTTCTATTTCTTTTTTCGACCCAAAAAATTCTTTCAAAAAAATAGATTTTACATTAATAATGAAGCGCTCTTTGGCACACAAGAACTGGAGTTTACTTATTGTGATCATTTGCCTGGCAGTAATAAATTTTCTGGCTGTGGCGCTTCATTACAGGGTGGACCTTACTAATGAAAAAAGATTTACGATTTCCTCACCAGTCAAAAAGATTTTAAGGGATTTAGATAATCCTGTAGAAATCGATATTTTCCTGAAAGGAGACCTTCCTTCAGGCTTTAAAAAACTTGGGATCACTTCGCAGGAACTATTACAGGAATTTAAAGAGTATGCCAAAGGCAACATCAGGTACAAGCTACTTTCGCCCGAAGAAACAATGCCCGGCACGGACAGGACTTACGCCGATACGCTGAGCGCTTTAGGAATCGTTCCGATAAATCTGAAAGTGCAGTTGAAGGCAGGCGAACAATCACAGTATGTTTATCCGGCTGCGTTAGTTCATTACGAAGATAAAATGCTGCCGGTAAATTTATATCCCGGCACAAAAACGATCATTACTCCTCCCGAATTAAACAGCGCAGAAGCGCAACTCGAATACAAATTTGCCGATGCTATCAACCGAATACGCCAAACCACAAAGCCACTCATAGCTTATTCCAGTGGCAATGGTGAACCTTCCGGTACTACGGTATATGATCTTGTCGAAAATGTTTTGAGAAAGAATTATGGATTGTTTACGATCAATATTTCGGCCGAACCCATTATCCCAGATACCTTCAAAGTACTGCTGATTGTGAAGCCTTCAATCTCCTTCAGCGAGGAAGAAAAACTTAAGATTGATCAATATATTATGCGGGGTGGTAAAGTGCTTTGGTTCATTGACAGGCTTAATGCGGAAATGGATAGTCTTCAAATGAAGAACGAGGTAGTCGCGTATGATCGCAATCTCAAACTAGAAGATCTGTTGTTCAGGTATGGTGCAAGAATAAACCCGAATCTCCTGATGGATTTGCAATGTGATTTTTTACCTTTTGATGTAAATGGGAATAAGCAATTCGAGTTTTTGCATTGGAATTATTTTCCATTATTTGAATCAAAGCAAAACAGCGTAATCAATAAGAATTTAGGATTGGTAGCTGGCAGATTTGTAAACTCCATAGATACTGTTAGCGCTCCCGGAATCAAAAAAACGATACTGTTAAGTTCATCAGCAAATGCAAGAACTATAGAGACGCCTGCTCTTATAAGTGGTACGGAAAACAGGAACGCTCCTGAAGATGCGGCATTCAATAAAAGTGAGGTTCCTGCAGCTGTGCTATTAGAAGGAAAATTTACGTCGCTTTATAAAAATCGTATAAGCCAGGCAGTAACAGACTCTAATCAGAAATACGGGACACCTTTTTTAGCTCAACCTGTGCAAGACAATAAAATGATAATCGTTGCAGACGGTGATATTGCGCTTAATGCCGTTTCACAAGGACAGCCTCTTCCTATGGGGGTAAATCCATACACAATAGAAACCCAATACCAGTATCAGTTTGCTAATAAGCAATTTGTCGAAAACTGTATTGAGTATCTTATCAATGACGCCAGCCTCAGCGAGGCGCGTGCCAAAGATTATACTTTGAGACTACTTGATCCCAAAAAAGTTGAGAGTCAAAAAACAACCTGGCAGATTATCAACATGGCTGTTCCGGTTTTTTTGATCATCTTATTTGGAATAGTTTACCAATGGTGGCGAAGAAAAAAATATACCGCTTAGCTTAATCATTACTGCACAGCCCTTTCATCTTTCACTACTTATCTTTACCGCAATATTTAATAGATGACTGCAACAGAGTGGACTTATCTCATTTTCGGAATCGTATTAATTCTTGCAATTATTTTTGATCTCGGGTTGTTAAGCAAGCAGTCTAAAAAAATCTCATTAAAACAGGCTTTTTATCAAACAATGTTTTGGGTAGCATTAGGCCTTGCATTTTTTTTATTCGTTTGGTTTGAAGATGGTCAGACAGTAGCCCTTGAATATATGAGTGCGTATCTGATGGAGTGGGGCCTCAGCATCGATAATATTTTTGTATTTATATTAATATTCTCCTACTTCAAAATTCCCGAGGAAAATTCTAATCGTGTTTTATTACTTGGCATATTGGTAGCGATTATTCTAAGGGTGATTTTCATTACAGCAGGCATTGTATTGGTAGAACGTTTTTTTTGGTTGTTATATATTTTTGGAGCTTTCCTTGTTTACACAGGATTGAAAATGTTTTTCGTAGATAGCAGCAAAGAGTTTCATCCTGAAAGCAATGCGGTCTATAAATTTTTACGAAAGATAGTACCGCTGACTCATGAAAACACTGAAGGAAAATTTACAAAAATGATAAATGGTAAAAGACATTTTACCATGTTTTTCGTTGTATTGATAATGCTTGCAACTACCGATGTTGTATTTGCACTTGACTCAATTCCGGCGGTATTCGCCATTACTCAAAATAGAATGGTAATCTACACTTCCAATATTTTTGCAGTATTGGGATTGCGGTCATTATTTTTTTTGTTGAAAGGCGCCGTAGGAAAATTTCAATATCTCAAAGAAGGAATAGCGATTGTATTAATATTTATTGGCGCAAAAATGCTTGTGGAATATTTCGATATTCACGTGCCCATTTGGGTATCTCTTTTGATAATTGTATCATGTCTTTCCGGTTCTATTTTATACTCAATGTACGTGAACAGCGAAGAACAATGAAAAATATTTGGTTTTCAAAAATCTCTTCCAAAAAAGACTACCAACTTT
>JBDTVF010000128.1:0-9269 GCA_040007325.1 Ginsengibacter sp.
ACTTTAAAGAGAGAAAAAATTGCTGCACAAAAAGGAAAGCATCAAGCCTTCCTTTTATGATAATGTGGCATTACTTAAATTTTACCAGTTACTTAGCCTGATGCCAATATTGTAAGGCATCAAATTCAGACCTTTTTCAAAAATTGAATTTGGACTATAGGAGCCATACAAGTGTGCAGGCCCCAGGCCAAGTTCAGCTATATAAGAGAACTTCCATTTTTCAAGATCGTAATCACCACGGTTTTTCTTTTTACCTCTTTCATCACTTATTTGTTTGTTCCTGCTGCTATATAAATATCCTGCACTAACTCCGGCGCTTAAACTTAGTCCTTTGGAAGAGCTGTTAGGATTAGTTCTAAAATTCAACATGAATGGTACAGTAACATAATCTGCAGCAAGCTTGTTTTTTGAAAAACTTATCGAGTCCCTGAAAATAAACGGATGCGGAATATTTTGGGAAGTGTACGGGTTATTTCCTCCTTCATTAAGACTCACGGCGGATTTGAAGCGATAGTTATTTAGCTCTATACCCAGCCCGTATTTTAGATTTACATAATGCTTTATAAGATTAAGCCTTTGCATAAAAAACCAAATATTTACATTGACAGACTTTATAGTTTTCAACTTAAAATCATTTTCACCAAGCGCAGCAGCTCCCGGGCGGTTTACAAGATATCCGTCGGCTGTTGCATTGCCGTAGTTGGTTTTATCTGTCCAGTTGGCGAAACCAAGATCCACAATAAAAGATGCGGTGCTTATATTCGAAGGTTTTTGCCGGCGCCTGTTACCAACGGTAACCGTCACACGCTTTGTATGTGATGTGTCACCTTTCTTTAAAATGATCATTCCTCCTATCCTGATCGTGTCATTTTGCTTGCGTATAACCATCGAATCGTCCTGTGCGAAGGTGTGGAAAGTAAATAGTATTGCTATAAAAGCCAGCGCTGTCTTTTTCATTTTGTATAATTGTGAGATAAGTAAATTTATTTTGAAAATATTAATTGGAAGCAACTTGTTTCTCTTCGCCGGCAAAGAGGCGTGTTACAGGATTGTTTCTTTCGACTATTCGTTTTACCTTTTTCAGGAAGCCACCTACTTTTGATTTCCTGAATTCTTCGGTTGTTACATTATAAAATACATAGTTTTCATTTTTTTGGTTTGCATCTGTTACGTAAGAGGCTTGTTGAGACTGCATTGCAGGTTGCTCTGCCACATTATCTTTTTGAGTCGGCTTTATTTCTACATCACCAGTGAAGGCTATATCGGCTGCATCAATTTTTTTATTTTGCGGAATATTTTTCAAGTCATTTTCCAGCGAGGCTAATTCAGTTTGAGCTTTATCGGAAGATGCTTCTTTAGTAACTATCACCTTCATTTCCGTTTTAGCTTTATCATTTTGTTTAGGGGTTTGCTGTGCGTAAGAATTTTTTTGCTGCTGGTTTTGTTTTACCTGTTTTAAAACCTCCTTCTTCTCAACAGACCTGTTATTATCGGCTATGTTTTGATTTTGCCTGGATGATGTTGCAAAACTATCCTTATCCTTTTTTGTCGGCTCGATAGTTTTATCAATGTTCGTAGTAGCTGTACTTTGTTTATTACCCTGAGCATTATCTTTTTTTATAACAGCGGTTTGCGGTACTGCAGGTTGCTCACGATAAGTTTCAAATATCCACAAACCAAATCCAATAAACATCGCAGCAGCAAGCGATCTCCAAAAAGCTATTGGTATCACTCTTCCGTCTTTTTCTTTATGATACAAATCTTTCTTACGTGGGAAAGTTATCGATTTGTCCGGCGTAAGTTTAGCACGTCCAATAAAATCGAATTCCTTTCTTAAATGCGGGTTATCTCTTAAAAACAATTCAGTGCCCGTCTTTTCTTCGCTGCCCAGTTCATTATCATGATATAAAACAAAGATCTCTTCATAATTCTTTTCAGTAACAAAATCATTTTCGGTGGCTCTTAGTAATGAAGACTTGTCTTGCATTACTATATTATCTGGTTTACAAATGGTATCCTGGATTGTCTTGAATTCATTTTCAAGATCTTTGTTCTCACGAATAAATTTCAGCACCTCGATCTTTTCGTTATCGGTTAGTTCATTATCGGCGTAAAGCAAAAAGTATTCTTCGTAATTATTTCTGTTAATCTCCATCTTACATTACATTTTCCTGTTTAACCAAAAAATTTTTTAACTGAATCCGGGCCCTGTGCAAATAAACCTTTACCTGGCTTATACTTAGAGATGTGATCTGCGCAATTTCATCATAACTGTAGCCTTCGTAATCCTTTAGTAGCACAAGGCTTCTTTGCGTTTCACTAAGCCGGTGCAATGCCTCGTTCAAAACTTTTTTTACATTAGGCTGCGGTTGCGAAGTTGTTCTTAACTCGTTTGAAAAATCTTCCTGTAAAGTAATTTTTTTATTTTTTCTTATATGATCGATCATTTGATGATATGCTACCGTGAACAAATAAGATTTACTTCTTTCATTCTCCACCGATTCCCTGTTAACCCATAATTTTTCAAATGCAGACTGCACTACATCCTTTGAATCCTCCTCATGTCGAAGGTTTTTGACGATGAACCTGAAAACGCCGTCCGCATAAAGATTCACACACTGGTTGTATTCCTTCTCATTCATACCGGTAATTGGCAGTTTAAATTTCTCAATTGAGCTTTAATTTGTTGTTATACGCTTTGGCACAAAAAAAGTTACAGTAAATCCGCAAGCATGATTCTTTTCCCCGCAATTAGCCTGAAAATCTCCTGATTTCAGTAGGTTTGCGTAATTCAAAAGTAAACCGAATGAACGAAAATTTTGTGAAGCGCCTCGGCAATGAACTTGAGGAAATCAGGAACGCAGGCCTTTATAAAAATGAAAGAATTATCACCAGCGACCAGGGAGCGGAGATTGAAGTAGGAAATAAACAGGTACTTAATTTTTGCGCAAATAATTATCTCGGGCTATCGGCTCATCCGAAAGTGATCGAAGCTGCCAAGAAGTATATTGATGAACGAGGATATGGATTAAGCAGTGTAAGATTTATTTGTGGTACACAGGACATTCATAAAGAACTAGAAAAAAAAATCGCTGAGTTTCTCGGTACAGAAGACTCCATTTTATATGCCGCCTGCTTTGATGCAAATGGTGGTGTATTTGAACCGCTTTTTAGTGGGGAAGATGCCATTATATCTGATGCGCTAAATCATGCAAGCATTATTGATGGTGTACGGTTGTGCAAAGCTCAACGATTCAGGTATGAGCACAACAATATGGAGGACCTGGAAAGTAAGCTTAAAGATGCTGCTCATTTACGTAGCCGCATAATAGTTTCGGATGGATCTTTTAGCATGGATGGCACCATTGCACAGTTGGATAAAATTTGCAACCTCGCAGATAGATATGATGCAATAGTTATGATAGATGAATGCCATTCGACCGGCTTTCTTGGTAAAACGGGCAGGGGAACGCATGAGTATCGTGGCGTTATGGGGAGAATAGATATTATTACTGGCACTCTGGGTAAGGCACTTGGCGGAGCAAGTGGCGGTTTTACTACAGGCAAAAAGGAAATTATAGAAATGCTGAGGCAAAGAAGCCGTCCATATCTTTTCAGCAATACTGTTGCCCCAAGTATAGTGGGAGCTTCGATCGCCGTTTTTGATATGCTTAGTGAAACAACAGCCCTTCGTGATAAACTTGAAACTAATACTAAATATTTCCGGGAGAAAATGACCAGTGCAGGTTTTGACATAAAACCCGGAGAGCATCCGATCGTACCTATCATGCTTTATGAAGCGGAACTGGCCCAAAAATTTGCTGCCAAATTACTTGACGAAGGAATTTATGTAATTGGCTTTTTCTACCCTGTAGTTGCCAAAGGCCAGGCTCGCATAAGGGTTCAATTAAGCGCCGCTCACGAGAAAGAGCACCTTGATAAAGCAATTACAGCCTTTATAAAAGTTGGGAAAGAATTAGGAGTACTGGGTTCAAAATAACTATCCAGGAAGCAGAAGAAAAAATATTAGTTGCAAAGCATTTTAAGTTAATTGATCTTCCTTCTATGTTATAAGCTTTATTGTAACTTTATATTTCAACAATTATCAATCAATGGCTCGTAAAAAAATTATTAGAAAATATATTGTTTCAGATCCAAAAATCTGCCACGGGAAATTAACTTTCAAAGGTACCCGGATTTTTGTAGACGACGTATTAGATATGGTAGCCGAAGGGCTTTCATGGAATTACATCCAGGAGCAATGGCATGGCGCTGTTAAGAAGGAGGCTATTAAAGAAGCCGTGCTTTTAGGAAAAGAATCTTTGATGCAACAAACATAAATTCAACTTTTTCTATTGTACCTGCTCGATGAAAACATAACAAAAGACCAAAGAGAGCTTTTAGAAAAATGGCGTTTTCGGGTAAAGCAAATCGGCGTTGATTTTAAAAATAAAGGAATTAAAGATGAGCGGATCATTACGTTACTGCAACACTTAAAAGGAGTGCTTTTTCTGACTAGGGATAGTGACTTTTTCAAAAAAGAATTTTGTCATGCTAACTACTGTATTGTTTTTCTTGATGTGGAAAAATATGAAGTAGCTTATTACATAAGAAAATTCTTAACTCATCCCTTATTTAACAATAACTATAAAAGACTTGGAAAAATAATTAGGTTAAATCAAACCTATATTCAATTTTATATTTTGAAATCTGAGAAATTATTTACTGTGGAAAATAATCTTATATAAACTATATATGACTGAGAACGCATCAACATTTAAGGCGAAGAGTACCATTAAGAGCCAAGATCTTGACCACCGCCAAAAGATCAATTTTAATATAGGGCGATACAATGCTGTGGTGCCGCAAGGTAAACACCAATTCGAGAATACAGATGTAGTAAGAGAGCGTGCTAAGAATGTAAAATGGAAGGCAATAGAAACACTCGACCAGCAACTTGAGAGTTTTGAAAAAAAATTTACAGGTCGGGGAGGCAAAGTGATCTGGGCTCAAAATTCACAAGAAGCACTAGATGAAATATTGACTATTTGTAAAGAGAAAAATTGCTCGACTATTGTAAAGAGTAAAAGCATGGTGACCGAAGAAATTCACCTGAACAAATTTCTTGAGGAGCACAATATCGAAAGTGTAGAGACAGACCTTGGTGAATATATTCAGCAGCTCGATGGTGAGCCGCCATATCACATTGTAACTCCCGCAATGCATAAGAGTAAGGAAGATGTTGCCAAATTATTCGCCGATAAACTGGGAACACCCTCAAAGCTTTCACCTGAAGAACTGACATTGGTTGCCCGGGGAAAACTAAGGGAAAAATATGCGCAAGCCGAAATCGGTATTACCGGTGCTAATTTTATTATAAGTGATATCGGCGCGATTGCCGTTACAGAAAATGAAGGTAATGGGCGCCTGAGCATGGCCTGGCCAAAAACTCATATCGCTATCGTTGGTATTGAAAAAGTGTTGCCTTCACTAACCGATCTTGCATTGTTCTGGCCACTGCTGGCTACTTACGGCACGGGTCAAAAAGTTACTGTTTATAACAGTATCATTACAGGGCCGAAACAACCGGGTGAGCTGGACGGACCTGAAGACATGTATGTGATTTTGCTTGATAATAATCGAAGTAATATTCTTGCCGATCCTCAACAGAGAGAAAGCTTGTACTGCATCCGATGCGGGGCGTGCCTTAATGCGTGCCCCGTGTATAAAAACATTGGCGGACATACTTACGGAACAACCTATAGTGGCCCGATCGGCAGCGTGATCACTCCGCATCTGCAGGGCATGGATGAATACAAACACCTGAGTTATGCTTCATCGCTTTGCGGCAATTGCACAGAAGTGTGTGCTGTAAAGATTAACCTTCACGAGCTTCTTCTTGTAAACAGGAAAGAAAGTGTAGAAGAGGGGCTTACTACATTCTCAGAGAAGACTGCATGGAAACTTTGGAGAATGGCTTCGTTACGAAGAGGAATGATGAATATGGGAAGCGGGAATCTCAAAAACAAAGTTGTCAATAGGCTTTTCAAAGATTGGAATAAACATCGCTCAGATCTTGAGTTTAGCAAAAAGACGTTTAATGAATTATGGAAAGATCGTTTTAATAAAAGCGATTAACGATGGTCCTCATTTTATCTGATAGCTTCTCGCCGCGCCTGCAATATGTTGCTGATTTTATTTTTAAAGAGAATTTTGGCATCGGCTACTCTATCACGACTGACAAGAATAGTTTTAAAAACAGTGATGCGATAAGAATTAATTATACACCGGAAGTAATTGCTGGTGATGTTATTCACATTGCTGGAAGCAGGCTATTATTCGAAAAAAAAATATATTCACAAAAAATTGAAATCTTTCTAATAGATGATTTAGTCGCGTTCTTTAGAAACCAGGAAGGACCGGGTAATTTTCCATTCGATATTTTTTCGGCGACGTTTTATTTACTCAGCAGGTATGAAGAATATTTACCTCACGCTAAAGACCCATACGGCCGCTATGATCATCGACAATCAACTGCCGCGCTGAATGGATTTTTGAGAATTCCCCTCATCAACAAATGGCTCCTGTATTTCGCGGATTTTCTCCAGGAGAAATATCACGGAATTCAATTAAAGAAAAATGTTTTTAGCTATCAGCCTACGTATGATGTGGACGTGGCTTTTGACTGGAAATACAAAGGGCTCGTGAGAAACGCCGGACAGATGCTTTCATTGCTTGCAAGGCAAGACTATAAAAAGATTTCGCAGGGAACTAAGGTTTTAAAAGGAGAAGAAAATGATCCTTCGGATAATTTTGAATTCTTTGCAAAGCTTCATAAAAGGCTAAGTTTAAAGCCCACTTATTTCTTTTTAATCTCAAATAAAATTACCAGGTACGATAAAAACATAAACCCGGATAGCGAAGGCATGAGAGATTTCATTCAACAAGTTGCTGCAAAAAATTCTATCGGAATACATCCCTCATACTATTCTATGCTGCATGAAAATTTATTAAAAAGTGAAAAGTTTTTGTTAGAAGATATCGTCGGAATAACTGTTCTAAAAAGCCGCCAACATTATTTACGATTTGTTTTGCCGGACACCTACCGCCAGTTAATTGATGCAGGAATTAAAGAGGAATATTCTATGGGCTATGGCAGTACCAATGGCTTCAGAGCATCATATGCCGGAACTTTTTATTGGTACGATTTAGAGAAAGAGCAACAAACTAATTTATCCATCCATCCTTTTTGTTACATGGATAGCAATGTAATCTTCCACCAAAAACTTACATCTGCTGAATCGGTTGAAGAGCTAAAATATTTTTACGAAACCTGTAAGGCAGTGAATGGACTCTTCATAACGGTCATGCATAATCATCTCATGGGAGATAACGACATTGAATGGAGAAATGCCTATGAGCAGTTTTTATACGATACAATAAAGCACTAATGTTTGAAATGTCGCAGACCGGTTAGCACCATTACAAGATTATTTTGTTTGCAATACTCAATAGAATCTTTGTCTCTTATTGAGCCGCCGGGTTGGATAAATGCTGCCACACCGGCATAGTGAGCAATTTTTACACAATCATCAAATGGGAAAAACGCATCACTTGCAACGACAGCGCCGCTGAGGTCAAAACTAAATTGCTGAGCTTTCAAAATCGATTGCTTTAATGCATCGATGCGGGAAGTTTGTCCACAACCTTTGCCTATCAATTGCATATTTTTTACAATTGCTATCGCATTACTTTTTAAATGCTTGCAAACTACATTGGCAAAAATTAGATCATTCTTTTCTATCTCGCTTGCTGGTCTGCCACCTTCTTCTTTCCATTCTTTGTAATTGCCTTCATCAGCATCCTGCGATAATACACCATTAAGCATAGTGCGTGATTGGTTTATAACAGGAGTAAAGTTTTTCATTTTTAGAAGAATACGATTCTTCTTTAGTTGCAATGCTTTTAAAGCATCTGCATTAAAAGAAGGTGCCAATAGAACTTCAAAGAAATGATCTTTTAAACCATTAGCTGTGGCAATATCAACCGCTTTGTTGGTAATAAGAATTCCGCCAAAAGCGCTCTCGGGATCACCGGCTAATGCTGCATCAAAAGCACTTTTTATATCGCTGCGCTTAGCAATGCCACAAACATTGGTATGTTTTATAATCGCAAAGATGGCATCATCGTTTAGCGTGTCGGAAGAAGTGAAATCATGCATCAGGTTGATCGCAGCATCTATGTCTACAATGTTATTATAAGAAAGTTCTTTACCATGTATCTGCTCAAACATTTCAGGAATGTCACCTGCAAAAGTTGCCTGTTGATGAGGATTCTCGCCGTATCTCAATATAGTTTTTTGCGAAGCAAATGGATTGGCAAATGATGTTCCGTTAAAATAATTTGAAATGGCAATATCATAGCGGGAGCATACATCGAAAGCTTTGGCCGCAAAATTTTTCCTTTCTTCAAGCGATGTTTCTGCATTATTGTTTTCGAGAATATTTTCGAGATCGCTGTAATTAGATTTATCTGCGATAACAAGTACATCTTTAAAATTCTTTGCTGCAGCCCTTATCATTGATGGACCACCCACATCAATCTTTTCAATGATAAGATTTTCTTCGCTTGTAGATTTTACAGTTTCTTCAAAAGGATACAGGTCGACAATCACAAGATCGATAACAGGGATCTTATATTCTCTCATCTCTTCTATATCCTGCTCAACATCCCTTCTCCCGAGGATACCGCCAAACACAGCAGGATGCAGTGTCTTCACGCGGCCTCCAAGGATGGAAGGATAGCCAGTAAGTGTTTCTACAGGGACGCATGATACGCCTTGCTCTTCGATAAATTTTTGTGTACCACCGGTTGTGTAAATGGTAATATCTTTTTCTTTTAAAAGGGAAATAATTTTTTGCAGACCCTCTTTATAGAAAACAGAGATAAGGGCCGATTGAATTTTTTTTTGCATAAATAGCCTGGAAGAAATTAAGCTTTATAGATCTGTGATAAATGCACCCTGTTCAGGAACTGAGTAAAAACGCAAATGTAATTCTTCACAATCTTTTTTCCATTTTTCAATTTTCCACAGGGGATTAGACGCATCAAAAATATATTCACCCACATTAAAGACAGCAGCAACTTTAGGGATAAACAGCCGTGGGTTTTTTGAGATAATAATATAGTCAATGTCAATCTTTTGATTTGGCATAGCATAGTTTACCACACTATCAATAAGTAAAATTCTTTTACCATAAAAGCTTATG
>JBDTVF010000129.1:0-9264 GCA_040007325.1 Ginsengibacter sp.
AAGAAGTTCCTGGAGAATCCGGTAACTATGTTGGTGTAAGTTTTACTTTTCTTAATTAATATTCCCTCCATCTATAATAAGTCTTGGTCTGCGGACTATGGATTTATCAGCCGGCCCGCTACATTGTCAAGAGATTGCAACCGCATTTGTATTAATTTTAGAAGTGAATACAACTTTAAAGTCAACACTTCAACTTCTACGTTTTCATTTCTCTATTTTCTTAATGCCCGTTTACTGGTTTGCGTTGAGCCAGGTGATTGACATAAGTTGGGCAGACGCGACACTAATTTTCATCATTCTGCATGTGCTTGTGTATCCGGCGAGCAATGGCTATAACAGTTATATGGATCGGGATACTTCTCCCATAGGCGGTCTCAAAAAGCCAATGCAACCGACAATTGAGCTATTCTTTGCGACGGTGGTGATGGACGTCTTAGCTATTTGCCTTAGTTTTTTAATAACATGGCTATTTGCCTTAGGCATATTTTTCTACATCCTGGCGTCACGTGCGTACAGTTACAGGAAAATTCGCCTGAAAAAATATCCCATTATAGGATACCTTACTGTAGTTATTTTCCAGGGATGCGTTACTTTTTTTTTAGTGTACTATGGAAGCAACCAACAACATTCAATCCACGTTCCTGTTATTGCCATGATTGCAGCAGGCTTATTAATAGGTGGCTTTTATCCGCTCACCCAAATATATCAGCACGAAGAAGATGTAAAGGACGGGGTGGTAACTATTAGTTATAAACTGGGCTACAGAGGCACCTTTATTTTTACTGGTATCATTTATGCGTTTGCGTTTAGCATGCTTGCACTACAATTTTTTTTGAATCTTGAAGGTTCAAGGTTTTTTATTTTGCAGGCTTTCATGTTTCCGGTGCTCGTATATTTTTTTTATTGGTTTGCCAAAGTAGCAAGGGATAAAAAAGAAGCTAACTTTAAGAACACTATGCGTATGAATTTGTTAGCATCTATATGTACTAATCTTGGTTTTATCACGCTCCTAATACTTCATCTTTTTGAGTAAAATAATTTCGATAGCCACTTCGGTACCGCAATACCGGCATAAACAGGAAAAAATTCTTGGCTTTATGCAAAAGGTATATGCCATGAATGAAGTAGATAAGAGGAAACTTAAGTTCCTGTATCACCAAAGCGCTATTGATACCAGGTATTCAGTGGTGCCGGATTACAGTCTTGAGGCCAACGACTGGCAGTTTTATCCTGCTACAGAAAACCTTGACCCATTCCCATCGTTAGAATACCGTATGAGCTGGTTTGATAAAACTGCTCCGGTTTTATCGGTAAAGGCTATTGAAGATTGTATTCAAAATAAAATTGGGAAAGATGAAATAACCCACCTTATCACAGTCAGCTGCACCGGCATGAGTGCCCCGGGCCTCGATCTCCAGATCATCGAACAAATGGATCTACCCTCCACCATCTTCAGAACATCAGTAAATTTCATGGGATGTTATGCGGCTATACACGGCTTGAAACTTGCAGATGCTTTCTGTAAAAATGATAGAAATGCAAAAGTATTAGTAGTATGTACTGAGTTGTGTACACTGCATTTTCAAAGAGAAAACACTGTTGATAATATTGCCTCGAGCCTTATTTTTGGGGATGGGTGTGCGGCACTGTTAGTTACAAATGATGACGCGAAGCAGGATGGATTACGGGTGAAAAATTTTTACAGCGAGGTGGCTTTTAAAGGGAAAAAAGATATGAGCTGGCAGCTTTCATCTTCGGGTTTCCTAATGACTTTATCAGGGTATGTACCGGAACTTATTGGGCAGGATTTCAACACACTTCTTACAAATGCATTACAAAGTGCAGGTATGACAAAAGAGAAAATTTCACACTGGTGTATGCATCCCGGGGGTAAAAGAATTCTCACTTCTATAGAAAAGAGCATTGATATTTCTTCGTCTGATCTAAAAGAATCATATAACGTTTTAAGAAATTACGGTAACATGTCGTCTCCCACAATCTTATTTGTACTTAAAGAAATTATGGATTCTTTGGATAAAAAAAGGGAAGCAAATATTTTCGGAGCAGCCTTTGGCCCGGGCCTTACAATGGAGACTTTCATTCTTTCTAATGATTGACTATATCCGCCGTTCATATCAAAAAGAATTGCTTGACAGAAATGATATTCCTTTCCATGACATTATTAAGAACATGGAGGAACTTAATTTCATCAATAAATGGCTGGGCGGTCATGTAATAACCGTTGATGGATTTAAAAAATTAATTGTTCATAGAAAAGAGATAACGGTATGTGAAATAGGATGCGGCGGTGGCGATAACCTGGTTGCGATCAGTAATTTTTGCAAAAGAAAAAAAATAAGGGTAAGGTTTATCGGTATAGATATCAATTCGGATTGTATTGCTTTTGCAAAAATTACTTCAGCTATTGAAAATATTAGTTTTGTTGTATCAGATTATAAGGAAGTTGATTTCAAAAAGGAGAAGCCAGATATTATTTTTTCGTCGCTTTTCTGTCACCATTTTACGGATGATCAGCTTATAGAAATGCTGCAATGGCTTAGGCAAAATTCCGGCATTGGATTTTTCATCAACGATCTACACCGTCACCCGTTGGCATATAATTTTATTAAGACAGCTTCCAGCATTTTTTCAAAATCTTACCTTGTAAAAAATGATGCCCCGCTTTCAGTTCTGCGTGGCTTTAAGAAAATTGAATGGAAACAACTATTGAAAACTGCAGGTATAGAAAATTATTCTATTGAGTGGAAATGGGCGTTCCGATACCTTGTGATTGTTAAACATTAACTGAAGCATCTTTTTAAATTAATCTCGGCTGAAAATTTAAAACGTAATAGTATTGGTTGGTACCAAAAATATGGATCAGGAAAATGAAGTAGAACATTATGATGTCGGAGTCATAGGCGGTGGGCTTGCCGGCCTCTCACTATCGATTTTACTTGCGAAACAAGGGCATAGTGTTGTTTTATTTGAAAAAGAAAAGTACCCGTTTCATCGGGTTTGCGGTGAATACATAAGTCTTGAAAGTTATCAATTTCTTGAGAGTCTTGACTTCAATATTTCAGCATATAATTTACCGGTAATAAAAAGGTTGATCGTATCATCTCCAAATGGGGACTTCGTAAAAAGCGATCTTGACCTCGGCGGTTTTGGCGTCAGCCGCTTTTTTATCGATAATGAACTAAAGAAAATTGCAATAAGCAGTGGTGTTATTCTCAAAGAAAAAATGAGAGTTAGTACTGTCGAATTAATTGACGAAGTGTTTAATGTTGCCTGCGATAACACAAAATTTAATTGCAAAATTGTAGCAGGATCTTTCGGCAAACGCAGCAATTTAGATATTAAATGGTCAAGGGATTTTATCGGCCAGAAACACGGAAAGCTCAATAATTATATAGGTGTAAAATACCATGTGCGTACTGCCTTTCCCGATGACACCATTTCGCTGCACAACTTTAAAGATGGGTATTGCGGGCTGTCAAAAATAGAGGACGATAAATATTGTCTCTGTTATCTTACCACAGCCAACAACCTGAAAGAGAACAACAATTCGATCCGTGAAATGGAAAAAAATGTTCTTTCTAAAAATCCTTTTTTGAAAAGAATTTTTGCAGAAGCAGAATTCATTTTTGACAACCCGGTTACGATTTCCCAAATAAGTTTTAATAAAAAATCGCAAGTCGAGAATCATGTATTGATGCTTGGTGATGCGGCGGGGATGATAACACCACTATGCGGAAATGGTATGAGTATAGCGTTACATTCATCAAAAATAGCGGCGCCCCTGATCAACTCTTTTTTGAATAAAGGAATTTCACGACTGCAAATGGAGCAGGAATATATTTCCAAGTGGAAGGAAAGCTTTGAAAAACGTCTCAGCAATGGCCGCGCTATTCAAAAGTTGTTTGGTAAAGAAAGCGGGACGAACATTTTTATTGGTCTTGTGAAACACTTCCCGGCATTAATTACCAGGATGATAAAAGCGACGCATGGCAAGGAGTTTTAGTAATTTTGTACATCGTGCAAAATCAATCGATCATACTATTTGATGGCGTTTGCAAACTCTGTAATAGCGCCGTAAATTTTGTTATAAAGCGAGATAAAAATAACCGAATACAATTTGCTCCGTTGCAATCAGAAACAGCGCGAGTTTTACTAAAGGATTCTGCCATAAATGCATCAGAATTGAAGTCTTTTGTCTTTATCGACAAAGGAGTTTTATATACTGAATCAACAGCAGCATTAAAGGTTTGCAGGTATTTATCGTCCCTGTGGCCTTTATGCTATGGATTAATGGTTGTACCGCGTTTTATAAGAGACGGATTCTATAGATGGGTTGGAAAAAACAGGTATAAATGGTTTGGTAAAAAAGATGAATGTATGATACCCACCCCGGAGTTGCGGGCTAAATTTTTGAATTAAACATCGTATGGAAAATAAAAAAACATTAGTACTTGGAGCATCAGCTAACCCTTCACGTTATAGCAATCTTGCAGTTAATCGATTGGTCGCAAAAGGACACGATGTTACAGCTATTGGCAGACGGATTGGTAAAATTGGGACTGTAGATATAACCAATGAACAAAAAGAGATTAAAGATCTTGACACCGTTACTTTATATCTCAATGCTAATAATCAAAAACAATTTTACAACTACATCCTGTCCCAAAAGCCTAAAAGAATCATCTTTAATCCCGGCGCTGAAAACGACGAGCTTTGGACGATGGCAAAAGACCATGGTATTATGCCGCAGGAGGCTTGTACGCTCGTTTTGTTAAGTACCGGCCAATATTAAATAAGTTCATCCGATAATCTTTTCCTCGCATCAATTAAGGATTTTTTCAAAAGCAGTATAATTTTTTTACTGACGTATCGTTCTATGATTATCCGATACAATGAAAATAAATCCTTGCCATGAAAACCTTAGTTAAGGCTTTTGTCCTTTGCACCCTAACCTGCGTTGCATTTACCTCCCGGGCGCAGATCGTTAATTCTTCCAGGCCAACACTGTTTAAAAATGTGAGCGCTTCGTTTGCTGTAACAACCATGGAACTTGATAAAGCATTTATTGTAAAAGAAGGTAGCCAGGTGCAATTAAATTTTGCCAACAACTTTACATTCAGTGGAGTAGTAGTTTCATCGGTACAGCGTTATGGAAAACTTTCCAACATTATAATAAAATCTCCCAACCTACATAACACTTTATTATCAATCTCGAGGCGGGTGAACGATGACAACTCGGTGAGCTATGTTGGAAGAATATTGAACGAAGGCTATGCTGACGGTTATGAATTAAAACAAGGAAGTGATGGGAAATATGCATTTCATAAAATAAAAACGGAAGATTTAATACAGGACTATTAATAAAATATTCCTAAAAGAAAGCTTGTATAAGCCCCTAAATCCAAATTCATGAAAAAACTGTTTGCAATAATTTTTCTGTCAACATTAATAACAACTTTTCAGGTAAATGCTTTACCGCTTTTAAATAGTTTGCCTTCTGCCCAGGCTACGGTTTTTCTTGATTTCGATGGACATTATGTATCCGGTTCATCCTGGAATGGTGGTAATCCACTAGACTGTGCCCCTTCGGGTTTAAGTGATGTTCAAATTACCGAGGTGTTCAATCGTGTTTCCGAAGATTTCAGGCCATTTAATATCAACATTACAACTGACTCATTAACTTTCCTTGCCGCACCGCTTACAAGAAGAATGCGCATTATTATTACGCCTACCAGCAGCTGGTTTCCTAATGTAGGTGGCGTTTCATATACAGGATCATTTACCTGGGGTGATGATACTCCGGGTTTTGTATTTAGCGATAAACTTGGGCCATATCGCCCTAAAATGATAGCAGAGTGCTGCAGCCACGAAACGGGCCACACGCTTGGTTTATCGCACCAGTCTAAGTATAGCGGCACATGTACGCTACTTGCTACCTACAATGATGGCCTTGGCACTGGTGAAACCGGGTGGGCACCTGTAATGGGCAATAGCTATTATCGCAATTTTTCCGGATGGAATAATGGCCCAACACCAAGTGGTTGTACTGCAGACCAGGACAATCTCTCAATAATCACATCTTTTAATGGCTTCACATACCGTCAGGACGACCACAGCGACGACCCGCATGTGAATCCAACCATACTTCCGGTAGTTAATAATTCTTTTTCTAATACCGGGATTATTTCAACGAATGCTGACAAAGATGTTTTCAAACTAAATTTTTTCAGCCAGGGAATGCTTCATTTAGATGTTGTGCCATTTTCAGTTGGTGCTAATAATGACGGTGCTGATCTCGATATAAAACTAACCTTGCTTGACGCATCTATGCAAGTCATCCAGGTATATGATGACTCCACTACACTAAATGCAGTAATTGATACTGCTTTAAATGCGGGTTATTACTTTCTGGTGGTTGAAGGCGCCGGAAATGCAAACATTTCTAATTATGGAAGCCTTGGTTCTTATTCACTTTCCGGAACCAGTACGCCTTTAAGTGTAACTCCTATACGACAAGTTTTATTAAGTGGCAAGGTTGAAAAGGCTTCTCACAGCTTAAGTTGGAGCATTGTTTCGGATGAGCCAATCAATAATTTGATCCTGGAAAGTTCTTCAGATGGTGCAATTTTCTCAACGCTTGCTGCGTTATTATCGGGCTCTAAAGAATATGCTTATACGCCGGTTTTGAAAGGCAATATTTATTACCGGTTGAAGGCAGTTTCAGCGACATGGGAAACAGTTTATTCAAACGTTATTTCACTGAAGCCAGGAGTTGAAGAAGGTAAAAAATTCAAGGTTTCAAATACAGTTCATAATCTTATAACTGTTCATGCTCCTGAAAACTTTGAATACAGACTTGCAGATATGAGTGGAAGAATTTTAATGAGCGGAAAAGGACAGGCAGGTATCAACACAATTGACATTAATAACCACCCTAACGGGATTTATGTAATACAGATAATAAGCAACAATCAAAGATCAACAGAACGAATTTTAAGACTGTAAGGTAGATTCATGTGTAAGTTAAGGGTCAGCGTTAGGGGCTGGCCCTTTTTTATTTAAGCATTTCAACCACCAATCTTTCTCCATTATTAACTAATCTTAATTTTTTCTAAGCAACTACTTATGTAACAAGAATTTCGGTAATTTTAAAAAACCTTAATTTATGCTCTGGAGAAAATTTAATGGCGATGCCATAGAACTTCCCATCAAAAGTGCAGTAGAAAATGTAATTCAAAGAGAAACTGCTGCCGGCTTTCACTTAAAAGTTTGTATAGGTACGGACAGCCAGGTTAAAGGCGCTGAAACCGAATTTGCTACGGTGATTGTTTTTTTAAGAGAGGGCCATGGAGGCTTTATGTTTATTCATAATGAAAAAACAAAACACCAATACAGCATCAAAGAACGAATGCTGGTGGAAGTAGCCAAAAGTATAGAGATTGCTTATGAACTTTGCGATCTTTTTACTTTATACGATGTTGATATGGAAGTACATGCCGACATAAATACCAATCCACACTTTAAAAGTAACGAGGCATTGCGTGAAGCTATGGGCTACATCCTCGGAATGGGATTCGCCTTTAAAGCAAAGCCGGAAGCTTTTGCCAGCAGCAGCTGTGCGAATAAGGTGGTGAACTAATTCAATTACTGCTTTCTATTTCAGTTCGTCATTCTTTTCTGAAATAAGTTTCAAAATTTTTTCCTTTCCTGTTCTTTTTATAGAGCTTGTAACAATATGCTGTGGCAAAAACTGCCATGTCTCCCGAAGCTTACCTAAAAAATCACTTACGTTTTTGCTTACGACACGTTGCTTTTCTTTATCTGCTTTAGTGAATACAATGGCAAACGGTACATCCCATATTCCCAATTTATGGATGAATTCAAGATCGATCTTTTGAGGCGAATGTCTTGCATCAATCAGTACAAAAACTTCAACGAGATTCTGCCGTTTGCGTAAATAATTTTCAATCATCTGCTCCCATTTTCTCCTCGTACTTTGCGAAGTTTTTGCAAATCCATATCCTGGCAGATCTACCAAATACCATTGGCTTTCTTCTGTATCACCTGGTTTTGGCGCACTAATTATTTCAAAATGATTTATCATACTCGTCTTGCCCGGCGAATTAGAGGTTTTGGCCAGCTTCTCATTGTTGGCCAGCATATTTATTAGCGAGGATTTGCCAACATTACTACGGCCAATAAAAGCGTATTCCGGCTTAACAGGTGCAGGGCAATTTTCCAAAGAAGGGCTGCTTATGAGATACTCGGCTTTCTTTATATGCATTACTTTGCAATATACATTACAAAGAGGCTACGCCTTTCATGGATAAAATCAAAAATAAAAGTGAAAGAATCACCCCCACAGTTCGTTATTAATGCAAAAAACTATCTTTGAAGCAATGAATACATACAGTCACGACGAGGTGGTTCCATTCATGAATTCTACCGACAGCAAAAAGAAGCAGGTAGAAAAAATGTTTGACAAAATTGCTTTTCGATATGACTTTTTAAATCGTTTCCTAAGTGTTGGCATTGATAAGGTGTGGCGTAAAAAAGCTATTAAACAGCTTACTTCTTTGCACCCAAAACAGATTTTGGATGTGGCTACCGGTACCGGAGATTTTGCGATTACCAGTTACAATCTGTTGCATCCGGAAAAAATTACAGGAATAGACATAAGTGAAGGGATGCTGGATGTTGGAAGAAAAAAACTTCTAAATTTAAATTTACAAAACAAGATTGAGTTAGTGAATGGTGATAGTGAGGCAATTTTTTATGAAGATGACTCGTTTGATGCAGTGACAGTGGCTTTCGGCGTACGTAATTTCCAGGATCTTGAGCAGGGTCTTCGGGAAATATACAGGGTTTTGAAACCGGGAGGAAAATTGGTAGTGCTTGAATGTACAAAGCCAACGTTGCCGATAGTTCGTAATTTGTATAATATTTATATGAAGTATGTAACGCCGAGTTTGGGCAAACTGATTTCAAAAAATAGTGACGCTTATCAATATTTAAATAACTCCGTTCAAAAATTTCCTGAAAAGAACAAATTCATTAACATTTTAAATCAGCTAAATTATAGACACGCTTTCTACAAAACATTGAGTTTAGGAATATGCACTATTTATTGCGGCGAAAAATAATTTTACTGGTATCGTTATTCATGTTTTGTTCTATAGCGTCTATCGCACAGGTAGAGTTTGTAGCTAACCAGGAAGAGCATGATGATAAGCCTTACCACTT
>JBDTVF010000130.1:0-9157 GCA_040007325.1 Ginsengibacter sp.
GATACTTACAAGGCTTCAGGATGGTTACTAAATTCAAAATACAACTGGCAATATGTACAAAATAACGGCACTCCTCCGGCAGTTTCCGGAAGTACATTATCTATAGCCGGAATGCATAATGGTAATTATTCAATTGCTTTTTTTAGCACCTTAACCGGGAATTTTTTAAGTGCCACATCAGCTACAGTGTCTTCGGGTATATTGGATATTCTATTACCAGACATAACATGGGATGTCGCATTTCGCGCCATTGAAACTTCCGTGTTGCCATTACAGGCGTATGCTTTTTCAGGCTACAGGCGCATGAGCGAAAATTACCTTGATATTAATATCAGCAATGCAGATAATGTCAAAAATATCTTTATTGAAAGATCTTCAAATGGAACTGATTTTACTTCATTATCGAATGCCGTTGCCACATGGAATTCCCTGGCAGGAAAACACAGTTACATTGATAAAGAACCTTTCAAAGGTAATAATTTTTACAGGCTAAAGATTTTGGATAAGGACGGTTCAATTTCGTATTCAAAAATTATCAAACTGTCTAACAACCTGGTGAAATTCGGTGTGTATCCCAATCCTGTGAAAGATAATGTTATCCTGAATATTGATGAGGGTAAATACCAGATAAAAATCTCAGACCAAAATGGCAGAATAGTTGAAAGCAAATTCGCGAGCGCATCAGGTAATTTTGTAATAAAGATCCCGGTGAATAAGCTATCTTCCGGTATCTATTATTTGTCAGTGCAGGATGAGCAAGGCAACTTGATTGGCAATGAAAAGCTAACCGTTATTCACTAATTAACTCAGTAATAATATATCGAAAGACCCGGAGATATTAAGATCATGCTTAATAAATCCGGGTCTTTTTATTAGAATAAAAATGGTGAGGAGATATCGCATATTTTAGATCCTATTTGACGCCTTCAGCTTTATTAACGGGCCTATAATTCCGAATATTCTACCCAAGTATTTTATCAATTTTCTTTAACTCTTTATCGGAGAAATCATAATTTTTGATTGCCTCGATAGCGTCAGTTACTTGTTGAGGCTTGCTTGCTCCAAGAATAACAGATGTAATCCTCGGATCTTTTAAAACCCATGCAATAGCCATTTGAGCCAGTGACTGATTCCTTTTTCCGGCAATTTCGTTTAGCTTTTTAACCTTCTCAATAATGGCATCGCTTACCTGTGATTCGGTGATAGCGCCATTTGAAAGATGCCTGCCCGCTCTTGAATCGGCCGGGATGCCAGTCAAATATTTATTGGTAAGAATACCCTGGGCCAGCGATGAAAAAGTAATACAGCCAACTTCTTCTTTTTCTAAAAGATCAAGTAAGCCATCTTCTATCCAACGCTCAAACATAGAGTATTTAGGCTGATGGATAAGACAAGGTGTTCCAAGTTCTCTTAATATCTCAATTGCTTTTTTTGCCTCCTTCGGCTGATAACTGGATATACCAACATATAGAGCCTTGCCCTGCCTTACGATAAGATCAAGAGCTGTCATGGTTTCTATCAACGGCGTATCGGGGTCAGGCCGATGATGATAAAAGATGTCTACATATTCAAGTCCCATTCGTTTTAGGCTTTGATCAAGGCTTGCCACAAGATATTTTTTTGAGCCCAGGTCGCCGTAAGGACCTTCCCACATTTTCCAGCCAGCTTTTGATGAAATAATTAATTCATCGCGATGACCCTGGAAGTCTTCTTTAAAAATTTTTCCAAATGTTACTTCCGCTGCGCCGGGTGGAGGGCCATAGTTATTAGCTAAATCAAAATGGGTAATGCCATTGTCAAAAGCAGTATGTAAAATTTGCCTGCAATTTTCAAGATTATCTATTTCACCAAAGTTGTGCCATAAGCCAAGGGAGATCGCAGGTAACTTAAGGCCACTATTGCCGCATCTGCGATATTCCATGGAAGTATATCTGTCAGAATTTGCGCTGTACATCGTTAAAAAATTTTTGAGTTAATGATTAGGTCTGAATAAAAAGCGATCAAAGATAATGATGTAAAAGTAGACCTGGTATTAAGAACAATATGGAGAGTGAAACTGATGTACAGGCTTTTGAAGTACTTGGCAAAATCAGCTGTAAACAGTTAGCGGCTGAATTTTAGCCTTTGCAATCTTTGTGGCTGCTTTTAAGATACGGAAAGATAGCTCGCGAGGCTACCTATTCCTATTAGGGCTACTATATAAAAAGAGAATTATAATGTTGCCTGAAGCTGCTTACGTAAGTTCTTCAAAATATCTTTGAGTGGGGCTTCGATCTTTTCAAATTCATCGATTGCTTGCTGAGCCAAAACTGGGAGGCCCTCTTTAATATTGGCTTTGCCAAACTCTTCTATTTTGGAAAGTATTCGCAAAATACCATGAGCATAGATCAGGCTGGAACTGCCTTTTGCTTTATGTGCAAGTTTGTAGACTGTTTCAAATTGAAGTGCATTGCAAGTCTTCTGCAATTCCTTCAATTCTCGCGGGGTATTAGTTAGGTAAGTGCTTAGAATTTCCGCGATATATCCATTATCATCCATCTCTTGCAGAAGACTCAGGTCAAATAGATTTTCGCTTGGGTTGGTTTTGGTTTCCATAAGTAACGGTTTGGTATTGCCCTCATTCAAAAGTTGGCTAATACGTTTATATAAAAAAGTAACGTCGAAAGGCTTTGACATATATTCATTCATGCCGATATCCAGGCATTTATCTTTTTCGCCTTTTAGTGCAGATGCTGTCATTGCAATAATTGGAATGGAGAGTTTCATCTCTTTTCTTATAAAGCTCGTCGCTTCGTAACCATCCATTTCCGGCATTTGTAGATCCATTATAATGAGATCGTAAACTGGATTTTGTTGTAAATATTTAACGGCTTCTGCGCCATTGTTTGCAATGTCAAGTTCACCACCTGCCTTGCGTAATACATGTCGTATCACTTTTTGATTTACCTCGTTATCTTCAGCCACAAGAAATCTTTTTCCTTTTAACAGCGAAGCGTAGTCCTTTAATTCACTACTTGCAAACACTTCCGGATTTGCTGACTGACTGCAGTGATAAGGAATGGTGAATTTGAAAGAAGTGCCAACATTGATTTTGCTTTCTACGTATATAGAGCCTCCCTGTAGTTCCAACAACTGTCTCGTAATAGCAAGTCCAAGACCTGTTCCACCATACTTGCGTGATGTCTCTATACTTGCCTGTGTAAAGCTTTCAAATATCTGGCTGATCTTATCAGGAGGAATACCTATGCCGGTATCTGTGATTGAAAAATTAAAAACTGCTTCGTCCCTGCTTTGTTTTTCGGTGGTAACCTTCACGTTTACGCCACCCTCATGAGTGAATTTAATAGCATTGCCAATTAAGTTCACGAGGATCTGGTTCAAGCGATACGGATCGCCATTTAAAACGAACGGAACGTTCTTGTCTATTTCAAAACGGAAATCCAATTTCTTCTCCTGCAAACGATGCCTGAAAATGGCGTTGATATTCTCAACCACTTCGCTTAATTTAAAATCTATCTTTTCTATTGTGAGTTTGCCTGCCTGTATTTTAGAGAAATCCAGGATATCGTTAATGATTACAAGGAGGTTGTCAGATGATCGCTTAATTGTTTTTGTAAAGTCAATTTGCTCATCATTTAATTTAGTTTCCAGCAATAAATCAGTCATGCCCTGGATGCCATTCATTGGCGTCCGTATTTCATGACTCATATTAGCAAGAAATTGCTCTTGCAGTTTTTTTGCATCTTCTGCAATCTTTTTTGCCTGGATGAGCTGCTCTTCATACCGCACCCTCTCTGTAATGTCAGTACCGATCCCGCTTAAACCATATATCTGATTTTGGCTGTCAAGCAATGGAAATTTAGTGATAAGAAAATGGTGCTTACCATCTTCCATTTCAATGATCTCTTCAAACTCCACGTGTTTACCGCTTCGTAATACTTCACTTGTTTTACCTGTAAATCTTTTCGCCCGCTCATCCTCAGTGAAATTAAAAACAGTTTTGCCAATTACCTGGTCGTCTGTTACATTGAAGGTTTCTTTGAATTGCTTATTGATGACTAAATATTTACCCTCGAGATCTTTGATAAAAATGAAAGATGTTGCATTGTCAAGTACCGATTGTAGACGCTTTTGATTTTGTACAAGCTCCATCTCATATTTCCTGAGTACTTCTTCCATCTTCTTTTTCTCAGAAATGTCTTTTACTATACATTGGAAGCCTACAGGCATTCCGTCTTCATATACCAGTATGGCAGATTGCTCAACCCATTTGGTATCACCATGTTTGGTTCGAATACAAAATTCAACAAAAGTCTCTTCAATATTATTTTCCGCCTGGCGTCTATATTTTCCCTTTACCTCTTCAAGCCAATCGTCTGCTATTAAATTTGTGAAATGCATGCCTGTCAGCTCTTCCATCGTATAGCCTGTTAAATTGAAGGCCTTACTGCTGGAGAAAGTTATGCAGCCATCAATTGATGTGGTATACATAACTACACCTGAGTTTTCTATGAGGTTTCGGTATTTAATTTCATTAGTAGAAAGTTCATCTTTTACAGATAATAAACTCAATTCGGCTTCTTTCTTTTTTTGATCTTTTATATTCAATGATTTTGCAAGCCATAACATAAGCACTGAATAAATTACGATTGTAAAAACAATACTTAGCACTGTGCCCAGCTCCTGGTCGTATAGTTGTAACCTTTGTCCTTCCAGCCTCAAAAGTCCAATTATAACAGGTATGCCTATGCCAAAAGGAAGAAATCTGCGAACCATTTGCCCGCCAGAATTCTTCTGCATAATATATCCAATAAAACCTTTCTTGTGGCGGCAAAGTAAAATACCGAAGGAAAGTAAAATAAAATCTACAGCAGTGTGAACGGCCATTGGCATAAATAGCGCATTACGATACACAAGGCCCCTTGCATAGAGAAAGCCTATTATGGTTATAAGACTTATGATAAAGGCGATGGAGGCAAATAATTGCGTGGGTATAAGGGTTGCTTTCTTCCTGTCATCGGTAAGGAATATTGCAAAACCAATTAACATAAAGCTGATCACAGTATTAAGTGCCATTGTGTTCCCCGCAAGCTTACTGCCGTAAATAAATTGGTCTACACCAAGGCTCCAATCTTCATTGAAACCATGAAGCCGCACGATGGCGATAAGCGACACGAAAAGGCCGATGTATCTTCCCACCTTTATTTTTTGAGAAGTATTTTGCTCTTGTACGAAATGTAATGCGAGTCCGCACATTATGAATAGTACAGCTGTCGTCGGGTTCATTACCGCGAGTACTTCCGAAACACTTTTGAGAAAAACAAGATTAAATTGCCAGTCAATAAGAACAATACATGGAATAATAATAATCGCCTTAACTAAAAGGGATGACAGCCATTGAACACTTATAAAATTGTTTTTCGGCATCATATAAAGTTTATACAACGCCGGTACATAGAGACTTTTACGTCTGAACAAGTTGAGGTAGCTTTTAAAAAATGCATTAGGGACGGATTTAAATGTCAATTTGCTTGAAACACACCATTAGCAATAAACCACTTGATATATAACTGTTAATCGGTTAAATTATTGGGCTATAAAGAAATATTTTGTGAAGGAATTTGATCTTTTTTTATGCGGCGGCGTGATCTTTTTAAGATCGGACTTCTGAATTCAGACCGGAGCATAAGGCTTGGTTATTGCACCAAGGGCGGCCCACTTTACAAGCTTGCTTGTGAGCTCTTCGAGTCTTATAGGTTTTGATATATAATCATTCATGCCCGCATTTAAGCACGCTTCCTCATCACCTTCCATTGTATTGGCAGTTAATGCTATAATGATGGGTTGTCGGTCAAGATTTTGTCTTATAAACTGTGTAGCCTGTATTCCATCCATCTCAGGCATTTGCATGTCCATTAGAATGATGTCGAAATGCAACTCCCGGGCTTTTTCTACAGCAATCGCACCATTCTCAGCAAGTGCTGGCTTATAGCCGAGTTTGGTGAGTGTGTATAAAATCACTTTTTGGTTCACCGCGTTGTCTTCCGCGACTAAAATTTGAAATGGATTTTTTTCTGCGAAATCGGCGGATAACTTTTCACGAACGGTGTTTTCTGATGCCATAGAATTTGTTTGTGGTTGAAGAGCGTATAAAATGTTTTTACTCAGTATATGCTGCCTCACAGGCTTATTCAAAATAGAGGTGAATAGTTTCGGCTGATGCTGGTGATAATCTTCGCCTACTGAACTTAGCAGGATGATAGGTAGTTTCGGATAAAGTTTTTTGATATTTTCCGCAAGCTGTATCCCATCAATCTCAGGCATTTGCATATCGGAAAGAACCAGATCAAATTTATCATCTGTACATAATATTTTTAATGCAAGTTCGCCAGAGCCAGCTAAAACTGGCACGAGTTGCCATAACTCCAGCTGGCTTTTTAAAATAGCCAGGTTGGTAACGTTATCATCTACCACCAACACTTTTTTGTTTTCCAGATCGGCAAGGTTATATTGAGCATAGGCGACCGGTAATAATTTTTTACCTGCAGATGTTTTAATATTAAATGAAAATACCGAACCCTTGCCTTCTTCACTGGAAACGTGGAAGTCGCCGTGCATAAGATTTACGAGCTTATCGGATATGGCAAGACCAAGGCCGGTGCCTCCATATTTTCTTGTGGTTGATGAATCTACCTGGGAAAAAGCTTTGAACAACCGATCTAGTTTTTCCTTCGGAATTCCAATACCGGTATCACGTACTTCGAAACCCAGCGTTACATTTTCATCGCCGTCAGAATGTATAAAATGAACGCCAACAAATACTTCTCCTTTTTGGGTAAACTTCATTGCATTGCTCACCAGGTTGGTAAGTATCTGACGAAGTCTTAAATCATCTCCCACAATTTGAATAGGTACATCATCATCAATTTTGTAAATCAAATCAAGGCCAACCTGTGCAGCTCTTGTTCCAAAAATGTCAAGCACATCTTCAATACATATGCGAAGGTTAAAGTCTTCCTGCTCTAATTCCATATTGCCTGATTCTATCTTTGAAAAATCAAGTATATCATTTATCACATTCAAAAGGCTTTCCCCGCAAGTAGCAATTGTATTTGTGTATTCACGTTGTTGATCGGTCAGGTTTGTTTCTGCCAATAAGGAAGACATACCTATTACGCCATTCATAGGTGTTCTTATTTCGTGACTCATCGTTGCAAGGAAAATACTCTTCGCCTGGTTTGCCTGCTCTGCATCCTGGCGGGCTTTCTCTGCCTCTATCCTTACACGTTGTTCTTCTTTTGTAGAGTATACAAGTTGTATTGTTCTCTCTTCTACCTGCCGTTCCAGAGCTTTTTTCTGCACTTTCATTGCTTGCATTCGTATCTGGTAAAACCCAATACACGCTCCAACTATCGACAGGAATATAAGAAGCTTAAACCACCATCTTAGCCAAAAAGGAGGCGTGATCGTTAATTCAAGCGAGAGAATTTTTGAAGACCAGTAACCGGCGTTAGTAAGGCCTTTTACTTTAAATGTATATGTGCCGGGGTCGAGATTAGTATATGATGCAGAACCATTTTCGCCCACCTCATTCCAGTTTTTGTCAAATCCATCAAGCATGTATTGGTAGCGCTTCTTTCCATTATTCGTGTAATTGAGTGAAGCAAATTCAAATTGTATTACAGAACTGCTGTAGGGCAGTATAATTGACTTTGTTTCTGTGATGTCGCTTTTCAAAGGTGATTCGATGCTGTCAGTTGCTACAGGAACATCTTTATTAAAAATCTTAAAGCCGGTAAGCACTAGCGGCGGATCAAACTGGGTGGCAATAATATGATTTGGGTCGAACGCGTTAAACCCGTTGTTGCCGCCGAAATAAAATTCACCCGTGCTACTTTTGCAAAAGGCTTGTTCTTTGAATTCGTCGCCTTGCAAGCCATCCACTACTCCGAAATTTTTAAATGAATGATTACGGCAGCTGTACATTGAAATGCCCTTATTGGTACTTATCCAGAGATTCGAAATATTATCTTCAAGTATTCCAAAGATGTTATTGCTCGGCAAGCCATCCTCTGTTGTAAAATTTTTGAACTTACTGGTGATGGGATTAAATTGCGATAAGCCTCCGGAGGTTGCAATCCAAATTATTCCATCCTTACTTTTAAAAATGTAACCAACACTGCTGCTTGCAATGCTGCTTTTGTCATTATCATCGTGGAGATAATGTCTAAACTTGTCAGTTTGCTTATCTAAAATATTTAATCCCCCGCCATCTGTACCGATATAAAGGTGTCCGTTATTATCGTCGAAAATTGAATGAATTTTATCACTGGAAATTCCGTAGGGAGTTTTTTCGTTATAGCGGTATGAAGTAAACGAGTTTGTTGCTGCATCATAACGATCAAGACCACCACCATATGTTCCCACCCACATAATGCTGTCGTTATCCATATAAATATTCCACGCATTATTGCTGCTCAGGCTATGCGGGTCAGCTGGGTTATTTTTCAAATGACGGTACTTATTTTTCTCTTTGTTATAAACCGTAATTCCATCACCCCATGTGCCAATCCATAAATTATGTCGGGCGTCTTCAGTTACGTTCAATACATAGTTTCCGCAAATTGTATTAGGATTAGCCGGATCATGCTTGTAGTGCGTGAAATTTCCGGTCGCAGGATTCAATAGATTCAGCCCGCCCCCATCAGTGGCCACCCACACATTTTTTTTGGAGTCTTCATAAATGCTTAAAACCTTATTATCACTAAGGCTTCCGGTATTAGTAGAATGTTTGTAGTGAGTAAACTTATTATCGCTGTTAATAAAACTTATCCCCCCGGAAAATGTTCCCAGCCAAATGTTGCCTTTATTATCTCTACAGATTGAGTATATAGAATTGTGGCTTAAACTTGTATTATCTATTTCATCATATACATATGTCTCAAACAGTCCTGTTGAAGGGTTAAGAATAGATAGCCCCGTATTTTCTGTACCAATCCAGATGTTATTTTCGTTGTCCTCATTGATAGTGTAAACATAATTACCCGCAAGACTATTAGGATTTCGTTCGTCATTTTTATGATGGATAAAAACATTATTTTTTACGTCAAATAAGTCCAATCCTCCGCCATTTGTACCAATCCAAAGACGGTGCATT
>JBDTVF010000131.1:0-9131 GCA_040007325.1 Ginsengibacter sp.
GCGCTTAAAGTAATGGCCGATAACAATATAGGATCAGTATTGGTAATGGAAAATAATAAATACCTCGGACTGATTACTGAAAGAGACTATTCCCGCAAAGTAATATTAAAGGGAAAGAATTCAACTAATACAAAAGTGAGCGAGATCATGACTTCCGACTTGCCCCGCATTAAGCCTGATGATACTGTGGAGCATTGCATGGAACTGATGACCGATAGTAAGATCCGATACCTTCCTGTTTTCGTAAAAGATCAACTTAAAGGTATTATCTCTATTACCGATGTGGTAAAGGAAACTATTTTAAAACAGCAACAGACTATCAGGCATTTGGACAGTTACATCAATTCCTGATATTTTAAGCTTTCCTTCTTCCATCGCCTAATCAAACTAATGAGATCAGTATTATTTTTTTCGTTAGCGCTTTTATTTACAGCTTGCAATTCGCAGCCTGATAAAAGTTCAGCAGAAGCCGACATACAAGATTCTACTTCTACAACTTTTGATTCTTCTACCTCACCGGCTGGCGAAACAGCTATGAATTCAATCTCTTCCGGTTGCTATTTATCTATTTTCAAAAAGGATACTGCGATGCTGAACCTGACAGTTTCCGGCACAGATGTTTCGGGGGATCTCAACTATTCTTTATATCAAAAAGATAAAAACAAAGGCTCGCTAAAGGGTACTTTTCAAAATGAATTGATCGTAGCAGATTATACCTTCCAGGCTGAAGGCATGACATCTGTGAGACAAGTAGCTTTTAAAAAGAGTGGCGATTCTCTTATAGAAGGATATGGAGATATAGAAATGAAAGGCGACACCGCCAGGTTCAAAGATGTAGATCATTTGAAATTTCATGAAGATCGTCCCTTTGCAAAAACTGATTGTAAATAGCCGTGTCACAATAGCCAGGCATTGGCTTTTTTCTCTGCTTTCCTTATACTCACCTAATGGGCTTTGTAATTTGACAATTTCAGAATCCTGTTCGCATTTCATTCTATCCTGAATGTTTTTATTGTGAACTCTGGGAAGATGAAAGTATTATCAATGTATCAAAAGCAATCAAAATGATTATGATCAAATCTCAAAGAAAGTATGTACTGGTTCTGATTTTGTTTTGCTGCTCTTACACTTTTAACTCGTGCACCACTACACGTATCGTTTCAAAATACGATTGCGACACCTTCGCAAACAATCCCGTAAATAAAAAAACAACATGGTCATTTGCCTGGGGTTTGGTGCAACCGAAAGACATCAACCCAAAATGCGACCCAAGGTTTAATCACATGAATAATGTGGTAGTAAAAAACAATCTTGGCTTCGCTTTGATATCAGTAGTGACGCTGGGTATTGTGATGCCTCAAAGAGTAGAATGGTGCTGTGCACCTTATAGTCCCCCTACTGATTCATTAGGTACTAATTAAAAATTATGGCGAACGTAATTACATTACCGGATGGTATTGAAAAATTGCCCATTACAAAATGGGAAAATGGACACCAGAATTTTGTCCACCATTTCAAAGAAGGTGCATCTTTCAAACTAAGAATTCCTTCATCAAACTCTTCCAATCCATATTTAGATACTACGAAAAATTTTCAATGGCTCATTCAATATGCTATTGATAACGATATTCAATTAAGGGCTTTGGGTAATGGTTGGTCATTTTCGGAAGTAGCTATATGCGAGGGAGGATTGGTAGATACTAAAGCGCTACGCCTTTCTTACAATCTCAAAAATTCGTTTGTTGCACCGGAGTATTTACAAAAAGGCAAAAGTGCCGGAGATCTTTTTTTTGCGGAATGTGGTATGAGTGTCCTTGATATTGATGAGAAACTCGAAATCCATTCCAATCCTAAAAGATCGCTTAAAGCTTCCGGGGCAAGTAATGGTCAAACAATAGCTGGCTGCACTTCTACCGGCACACATGGGTCTGCTTTTAATGTAGGTGCAGTGCACGATTCAATAGTTGGATTACATATAGTTGTAAGCCCTACCAGGCATGTATGGATCGAAAAAGAATCTAATCCTATAGCCTCCGATCAGTTCATAAACTGGCTGGGTGCCGAGCGTATCAGGAATGATGACATGTTTAACGCGGCCGTTGTAAGTTTCGGTTGTTTTGGTTTTATCCACGGAATTTTGGTAGAAACCGAACCCATTTTTCTACTGGAGCAATTTCGTGCAGGCGACATTGTTTATGACGATAGCCTAAAGCCTGCCATGAATGAACTCGATTTTAAAAACATTCTTGACAGGCTACCTTTTCCCCCAAATGATCCGGGGAAAGAATTATATCATTTTGAAATATTAGTAAATCCGCAAAAGTTCGAGCCGGGTAATCCTGCGAAAGGAGTGTTTTTTAAAACAATGTATAAAACGCCTTACCACGAAGATTATACAAGAATATCCAGGGACGACAAAGGCTTTACTTATGGAGATGACTTGTTGGGCGTCGTGCAAACTGTTCTCGATCACCTTGGGCCGGGGTTATCTTCCAAACTGGTTCCGGGGCTGGTTAATAAATTATTTCCCCTGGCCTTTCAATCATCAGATGCTATGACAGGCACTCTTGGTGAAACCTTTAGCAATACAAAATTCAGAGGCAAGGCCGGCAGCGCCGCAATTGGCATTCACACCTCTAATGCAAGCACTGTAGTGGAAGAGATTGTGAAAATTAATGAAACAAATCCTTTTCCGGGAGCGCTTGCCTTGCGTTACGTAAAAGGAACGGAGGCACTCCTTGGCTTTACACATTTTGATAAAACCTGTATCCTCGAGCTTGACGGAGTTGATTCTGATCTTTCAAGAAATTTTTTTGAAAAAGTATGGGAGCGGCTCGAAGAACTATCAATACCTTATACATTACACTGGGGGAAAATTAATTTTCATCTCTCCCCTGAGCTTCTGCAAAAAATGTATGGCGATAACCTTGTGAAATGGAAAGCATGCAGACAATCCCTGCTAAGCCCCGAAGTCCAAAAAGTTTTCACCAACAATTTTATGATCAAATGCGGATTGAATGATTAATCAAATCCCAGATAAGTATTTTTTCAATAAAGCTTCAGAAAAATTCCAACAGGTCGATGACCATTTCAAGCCTTAAAAAAATAAAATTAACCGATACAAGATTTTATCGCATTCTCCGTTAAATGCTACAAAAGTTTAACGGCCTCTATCTTTTAAATATTCGTTACTTCACCATCAATTATTTTTTATCAAAAACATTTTGTTTATGAAATTCAAATACCTTCGCGCCCTATGAAACGACTGTGTAACCCCTGCCCACTCCATCTTTTAGTTTTAATGATTTTTGCCTGCACAGGTTGCAATAGCGCTCAGTCTGTGAGTGAAAAGAATATTACTGACTCCTCGACTGAGGCGGTGCCTGCCAAAGAACAAAAAGTATATGACAAAAAACCTATCGATTCAGCGGAGTATACCAACCTAATGAAGTCGCTCAGCAATAATGATACGAATGGACTTTGGCCCGCTAAAATTGTCTACCCGTTACCGGGAGCTGTGCTTCCGTATCACAGGATCGTCGCGTTTTATGGTAACCTGTATTCAAAGAAAATGGGAATATTGGGCGAGCTTCCGAAAGATTCAATGCTTAATAAGCTAAAAGGTGAGGTTGCGAAATGGCAGGCCGCCGATAGTTCTTTACCCGTTATACCTGCCTTACATTATGTGGCGGTGACTGCACAGGGTGCTGGCGGTAAAGATGGCAAGCATCGTTTGCGTATGCCGTTTCACCAGATTGATACGATCATGAATTGGGCAAAAGAAATTGATGCATTGGTATTCCTTGATATCCAGGTGGGACATAGTGTGGTTAAGGATGAAGTGCCTGCATTAGAAAAATACCTGATGATGCCCGGCGTGCATCTCGGAATAGATCCGGAATTTTCCATGAAGAATGGTGAGGTGCCTGGCACTAAGATCGGAACATTCAATGCCTCGGATGTGAACGATGCAATTGACTTTCTTGCAGATCTTGTCAGGAAAAATAATTTACCTCCAAAGATTCTAGTCGTTCACCGGTTTACGCAGGGTATGCTTAGAGGCTACCAGGATATTAAGAATGTGCCGGAAGTACAAGTAGTGATTGATATGGACGGATGGGGAGATAAGATATTAAAGAGATCTTCTTATCTGCGTTACATTTACAGGGAACCTGTACAGTTTAGCGGCTTCAAGCTGTTTTATAAAAATGATACAAAGACTGGTGCGGATCAGCTTTACACACCGCAAGAATTGCTTAAATTTAGTCCTAAGCCAATTTATATTCAATATCAATAACCAATTAATTCCGCGTTTTTTCATGAAAAATATTTTTCCGGGTATCATAGCTGTTGCTCTCTTACTCGCAGCATGTTCCTCAGATGTTACTAAAACAGTTCCAGCCACAGACTCGACTACAACTACTACACCGCCCGCCACGAACATTGAAAGTTCAAAGCCAATAGCCGATGTGGCTACTATACTTTTAAAAAAGGAAGTTCCGGTTCTTTGTTATCATCACATCAGGGAGGCAAAGCAGGGCCAAAGCGAAAGTATGAAAAGCTATTCCGTTACTCCGGCTCAGTTTGCAGAGCAAATGAAAGCTTTAAAAGATAGCGGGTATGAATCAGTTTTGCCAGATCAACTGTATGAATATCTTGTGCATGATGGCCCAATGCCTGCAAAGCCGGTGATGCTCACTTTTGACGACACAGATGAAGAACAGTTCAGTATTGGTGAGACCGAAATGCAGAAGTATGGTTTTAAAGGCGTGTATTTCATTATGACGATTTCTATTAACCGTCCCCGTTATATGAGCAAAGATCAATTGAAACAACTTGCTGATGATGGTAATGTGGTGGAAGCACACACATGGGACCATCACATGGTAACAAAATATAAAGATGCCGATTGGGATATACAATTGGTGAAGCCAACAAAGCAAATAGAAGGTATCACTGGTAAGTCGGTGAAATATTTTGCCTACCCCTTTGGACTCTGGAACCAGGCTGCCATACCGGAGTTAAAAAGCCGTGGTTATAAAATGGCCTTTATCCTGTCAACCAAACGTGATTCGACGGAACCTTTGTACACCATTCGCAGAATGATCGTTCCAACCCAATGGTCAACTCCCGGAATGTTTAAGGCCATGAAGCAAACCTTCCATTTATAACAGTTTTATTTTGCGATGTCAATTTTCACCTTTTTGTTCTTGATCTTCTCATTTTTTATGAGATGAAGAGTATGACTCATTTTTGTTTTACGCACTGCGGCAAAAGAAAAGAAATCTTTTACTTCTATCAGGCCTATGTCCTCCTTCTTTAGTTGTCCTTTGTGAGATAAAAATCCAACTACATCTACTTTATTGACTTTATCTTTCTTACCCGCGGCAATAAATAAAGTTGACCACTTTGGCTTTTCAGGAACAATGCCGTTTTCCGGAAGAACTATTTCCTCAATATTTTCCTGTATGTAATCAGGAACTTGTTCATCTCCATTTAGAATCAAGATCGCGGTACCACTTGCTTCCATCCTGGCAGTTCTTCCATTCCTGTGCGTGAAGGCATCTTCCGTATGCGGCAAATGATAGTGAATGATATACCTGATATGCGGAATATCCAGGCCGCGTGACGCAAGATCTGTTGTCACTAAAAAGTTGGTTGTACCGTTTTTAAATTTTACCAATGCGCTGTCTCTCTCCTGCTGTTCCATACCACCGTGATAGAATTCATTGTTAATCCCTTTATCACTTAGTGATGCGCTAATGCGCTCCACTGCTTCCCGGTGATTGGAAAATATGATCGATGATCGATTCCCTAAGAAACATAAAAGTTTAAAAAGAGTCTCAAGTTTGTCAGCATCAGGTGATCTTACCTTTTTTACCGCGAGTCTTTCCGGCTCATCATCCGTAAGGAAGTTCAACCGTTCAGGATTTTTCAACCCGATAAATTCAGGCACATCGACAGCTTCAGTGGCGGAGGTAAGAATTCTTTTTTTCAAATGCTTCAGCGAATCAATGATGAAAGACATTTCTTCTAGGAAACCAAGTTCCAGTGATTTATCGAATTCATCCAACACGATCATTTGTATACTATCAAGTGCAATATTTCCACGGCGAATGTGATCTCCAAGTCTTCCAGGGGTTCCAATTATGAGGGCAGGCGCTTCTACTAAATTATTTTCTTCAATTTCCCGCTTATGGCCGCCGTAGCACAAGGTCACTTTATAGCCCGTTCCCATATTTTTAAATACCTGCTCAATCTGGATTGCCAATTCTCTTGATGGAACTACAATAAGCGCCTGCGTTGATTTATTGGAGGGATCAAGATGATCGAGAATGGGCAGCAAGAAAGCAAGCGTTTTCCCGGACCCTGTTGCAGAGAGCAAAATGATATTATCATTTTTTTTGTTGGCATCAATCGACGCAAGCTGCATTTCATTAAGTTCGTCAATTCCAAGCCCGGAGAGTATCGTGGCTAGGTCGGGAGTATTTTGATTCATAATGGCAAAAGTAATCTGTTTCTGACGCCCGCTACGTCCAAACATTTCATTGAGATAAACGGTCGCACCTTTCTATTTTGAAATTATTTTATTTTTACCATCAATAAATTTTCACTAAGGCTTGTTTTGATTAATTGCTTAAAGCAATTTTAAAGAAAGTTGGCGTGACAAATAATTGTTCACTCGAATATGCTTCAAACAAATACATTGATAGTTGGTGCAAGTATCTCGGGGTTGGCGCTATCAGCATGTTTACAAAAGCAAAATATACCATACCTGGTAATTGAAAAAGACGCCAACATTGCAATGCCATGGCGCAATCATTACGAGAGATTGCACCTTCATACCAATAAAAGAGTTTCCAATCTGCCCTATAAAAAGTTTGAAAAAAAAATTCAACGATATCCATCGCGTCAGGAGGTAGTCAACTATCTCGAAGACTATAAAACAGCATTCAACATAAATCCAATCTTCAACACAGAAGCAAATTCCATCCGCCGAAACGATGACCACTGGCTTATTGAGACGAATAAAGAAGCTTTTAAAGCACACCATTTGGTACTTGCCACAGGCGCTTTTGGAAAGCCAAAGATTGCAGACTTTCCAGGTATGGAGACATTTAACGGACCTATTATCCATAGCTCCCAATACAAAAGCGGGAAAGATTTCAAAGGAAAAAAAGTACTGGTAGTGGGCTTTGGAAACTCCGCTTGTGAAATTGCCATTGATCTTTATGAACAAGGTGCATCACCTTCAATGTCTGTAAGATCTCCGGTAAATATTATCCCACGGGATCTTGCGGGTATCCCTATTTTGGAATTAAGCCAGTTTTTAAGCAAGCTTCCTCCCCGGTTAGCCGATACCGTTAATGCGCCGCTGATAAAATTGTTAGTTGGGGATATCAGTAAATTCGGTTTAACTAAAAAAGCTTACGGCCCTTTTGAAGAAATAAGGAAAGACATGCACATTCCGGTTATTGATATTGGTATCGTAACACACATCCGAAAAGGTCATGTGTCGATCCATAAAGGCATTGCACGCATAGATGGAAATACAGTTATTTTTTCAGATGGATACCGGGAAAATTTTGATGCAATCATTGCAGCGGTTGGTTATGAAAATAATTGCAGCGAAATTGTAGCAGTTGAAACCGATCGCTTTGATGATCTGAAAATGCCAACTTATAAGCAAAAATATTTTGGCAAAGATGGCTTGTATTTTTGCGGATTTTGGATTGCACCAACTGGTCAAATAAGAGAGATCGCTAAAGACGCCAAAAAGATAGCCAAAGATATTGCCTCGAAAAACCATGTCAATTGAGAACAAATGATGCAATTAGAACCTGCGTTCAAGGTCGCTATTTTTTCTCTCCTAACAGATCTTTGTAGCTTATCAAAGTAATACCTTTTTGTGCGATTAACTTCGCCAGTTCTTTGTTGGTATAAAGGTCAGTCACGCCCTGGCGATCTTCTGCAACATTCTCGTAGCCGATATGAAAAATTGCCTGGAGTTCTGCATCATCAAGTCCTGGATGATCCACAAAAAGATAAGTTTTACCCGGCTGCAATTTGTTAAGCATTTTTGTAAAGCTTTCCATTTTCTCTGCTGAAGTTTGATGCGGCCCATCATAGCCTGCATATTGCACCTGGTGTTCGTCCATATAAATATTAATATGATATTCCTCTGCAAGTTTCTTAGACATCGCCTGCACTTCAGGCGCAATGCTGGTGCATCCCATGTGAGAAGATATGTGGCTTATGCGTGGAATTTTCTTTATTGCCATTTCAATCTGCGCACGAAATTCTTTTTCGATATCAGCGATTTGCCATGCATTTTCTTTAATTGATTTTCCCGGATAATTCTTATTCGCAAAAACCATTGGGAAAAAGTACCCACTGCTATCTTCAATACTATTACAATCTGTAAGCGGCCGCCATTTAATATTTTCCCATTCACTTGTAATGGCAAGATGTACGCCCACATCCACACCGGGATTTTCCTCAAGCAGTTTTACCGCTTCAGGAAACCACGGTGAAGGCACAATCACTTCTATTGATTTTTCTATACCTTCTTTGTAACATTTAATCAACGCAAGATTGCCCGAGTGGCTGTACCCCATGTCATCTCCACGAATAATGAGCTTAATATTTTTTTGCTGCGAAAAGGCGTTTGCAAAAAGTACCGACAAAAGCAAGGCGCAAAACGTTTTTTTCATTTTAACAAATTGACATAGAAATAAATCTGGAGAGACCACTAGTGCATTGTAAATGTAAATTCTTTCGCTGAATTTCTATCCCCAAAATCAAAGTAGCTAACAGCTAAGTACACACGTGATTAGCTTCTAATAGGGATTTGTGTGAAATTGACTATCTGCTGCTGCATTTTATTTTATTAGGGTGCATTTAAAATTGTCGCAGTTATGTGCAGTAGGCATTACCTGTTTGTAGAAAAAATATTTTCAAAATTGTATTTGCCACGAATGGCTACCCCATATTAGTTGCGAACCTACGGCACGCTGCAAAATTTTCGAATTTCAATTTCTACAAACAGGTAGCACCTAATGGTGCAAAATTGCCGCGACAATTTGAAATGCGTCCTTTTATTGTACTGTTCAAATACCTATGTAATATTG
>JBDTVF010000132.1:0-8937 GCA_040007325.1 Ginsengibacter sp.
AGGAGTTTGTGTATGTAGGTGATGACGGCAATATTGAACCAAGTGGCAAGACGAGAAGGGAAGGTATCGACATCATAGCCCGCTATCAATTCACCAATAATTTATTTGGGAATGTAAATGTGAATTTCACAAAGCCGCGTGCAATAGGAGAAGCCAAAGGACAGAACTATATTCCACTTGCCCCGGTCGCAACAAGTACCGGCGGATTGTTTTATAAAGCAACCGAAGGATTTAACGGAAGCATTAGTTATCGATATATAAAAGACCGTCCTGCAAATGAAGATAATTCTATAGTCGCTAAAGGATACTTTCTTACAGATGCTTCTTTAAACTTTACAAGGCCACGATACGAGGTTGGAATTGCTTTAGAAAATATTTTCAACACCAAATGGAATGAAGCACAGTTTGCAACTGAATCAAGATTGCAGAACGAACCAATTGGGTCGTCAGTTACCGAGTTGAACTTTACACCAGGCACACCATTTTTCGTCAGGTTAAAATTTGCAGTGTTCTTTTAATTAGAATTTATTCCCAGCCACTCGCGAGAACATCCGCGATGTGCATGGTCTTTAGAGGAAGTTGCTTTTTTTGAATATAACCGTCGAGGTGCATGAGACAGCTCATATCGGTGGAAATAATAAGTTCCGCACCGGCATCGAGTGCGTGATTAACTTTTTGATCGGCCATCGCAATAGAGATCGCTTCAAATTTTACAGCGAATGATCCACCAAAACCGCAACAGGTTTCAGTTTCATTCATCTCTATAAGTTCAAGGCCCTTTACACTATTCAGTAACTTTCTTGGACCATCTTTGATCTTGCATTCACGTAAAGCAGCACAACTGTCATGATAAGTGGCTTTGACTTTTAGTTCAGCACCATAATTTTCTATGTGCAATATCTCCGTAAGAAATTCTGAGAATTCAAAAATCCTGTTTTGCAGATCTTTTACCTTGTTGTGGTGAGAAGAGTTTTCGAAAAGCTGGTGGTAATAATTTCTTACAAACCCTACGCACGATGCTGAGGGTGCGACAATGTAATCAGCGCCTTCAAAATCTTTGATAAATTTCAAAGCAACATCTTTTGCTTCATTCCAAAATCCTGCATTAAATGCCGGTTGGCCGCAGCATGTTTGATTGGTATTATACGATATATCGCAACATGCCTTCTCCAAAACTTTCACCATGCTAAAAGCAGTGTCAGGATATAACTGATCTATAAAACAAGGAACGAACAACTGTACTCTCATGCTAAACTCTTAAAACTATTTGAAATGGTTATTCGATTTAAGGATGCCCAAATATTCAAACTGGATTTTTCAAAAAGAAACCCGGATTACCAGGATTGCAACATTAAGACATCGCGTACTTAAGCGACATCATTTTCAACGCAGATATAGCGGCCTCTTCGCCTTTATTACCATGTTGGCCACCGATGCGATCAATTGCCTGTTGCATATTGTCAACCGTAAGTATCCCAAAAATAGTGGGAACAGGAAGCGAAAGATTTAGATGAACAACACCATCGGTTACTGCCTTGCATACGTAATCAAAATGAGGCGTATCGCCGCGAAGCACACAACCAAGTGCAATGAATGCCTGGGGCTTCTCAAATTTATTTTGATAAGTATCCCAAAAGTTCTTAATAGCAAAAGGTATTTCAAATGCTCCTGGAACTGTTATCACCTTGTAGTTCCGCATCTCATACTTCTTCAAAATATTTACACAGCCTTCAAGCAATTTTCCTACTATATCTGTATTCCATTCGGTATGCACAATAACAATACAGGCATCCTTTGAAAGAATGCCCGGATTGAAATTAAAAAGATTTTCGTTTACAACTGCCATTAAATATTCGTGCGTATTATTCTGAAAATTCACCCAGCTTAGCCAGGTACCTGTCCACATCTGCTGCCTTCTCAGAAAGCGGGTAGTCATCTTTTATTTTTTTAAAAAGACCTACTGCTTCCTGAGTTTTACCATTTACCTCTGCAAACAAAGCTGCTCTGAACAGAAATTCTGACGAAGTGAATTCATCCTTCTCGTTTACATTCGCAGCTTTTTTATAGTAGTCTAATGCATCATCATTATGTTTCAGTTCTGCACTTGCATCTCCCATCATGCCGAGTGCACGGCTCTTAATTTGTGTTGCGCCATGTGCATCAAAATCTTTAAGAAAACTAATCGCCTTGGCATATTGTTTTAAATGCAGATAACATGCACCCGCATAATATTCGCAAAGGTTCGCAGCATTTGTCCCGGAGTAACGATTGATAATTTTCAATGCCCCTGGATTAACACCGTCGCCATTAAGACATTTCGCCGCGAGCAATGCTTTTGAAGAATCGGAAGGAGCATTGGTAAAGTCAGTAAAATATTTTTGCGTAACAAAAATAATATCATTGGCTTTTTCTTCTTTCGGCATTTTAAACATGTATTTATACACGAGCCATCCGCCTAATATTACTATTATAGCAGAAGCTATATACATGACAGGCTTATTGTAGTCAGCCCAAAAACCGCGGGCTCTTTGCACTACATCAACATCTTCCTGTTTTACTTTTTTCTCGATCATTATTTATTTGTATTTCTTTTCAGAGGAGTTTAATAAGATGACTTGTACTGATATTTAATAAAGAAATTAATCCATGATGAAAGGATAATCTTCCTGTATATATACATCTTTGAAAAGTTCATTATCATCAGGCAAAGGACTTTCCTCAGCGAACTGAATCGCTTCTTCTACCTGTTGCTTTACCCTATCATTTATCTGTTCAATATCTTCGTCAGATACCTTGAATTCTTTCTGTAATGTCACTAAAGTTGTTTCTACCGGATCTTTTAACTTGTATTCCGCCATTTCTTCCTTGGTTCTGTACTTAGCCGGATCACTCATACTATGCCCCTTGTACCGGTAGGTTTTTATCTCCAGCAAAGTCGGTCCGTCTTTTTCTCTCGCTCTTTTTACTGCTCTTGCAACACCGTCATGAACACTTTCGCAGCTCATTCCGTCGATCTTATCCCCAGGCATATCATAGGCATCTGCAAGTTTGTAAATATCAAGCACATTTGAAGTACGCTCTACGGAAGTACCCATAGCATAATGGTTGTTTTCGCAAATAAAAACAACCGGCAGTTTCCAAAGCATTGCCATATTAAAAGTTTCATGCAGTATGCCCTGTCTTGCGGCACCATCACCAAAGAAACAAAGCACTACATTTTCTGTTCCTCTATATTTTTCTGCGAAGGCCAGACCTGCGCCGGTGCCAATCTGTGCACCAACAATCCCGTGGCCCCCGAAAAACCTTTCTTTTACACCAAACATGTGCATGCTTCCACCTTTTCCTTTACTACAACCGGTGGCTTTTGCATAAAGCTCTGCCATACACGATTTAGCTGACACACCTTTCGCGATGGCAAGCGCGTGATCGCGATATGCAGTTATAAAGATGTCATCGGGCGTAGTCGCCGTCATACAACCTGCCGCAATTGCTTCCTGTCCAATATATAAATGGCAAAAACCACGTATCTTTTGCATTCCATACATCTGGCCCGCTTTTTCTTCAAATCTGCGCAACAACAGCATCAGTTCGTACCAGTATAAATAAGTTTCCTTTGAAAACTTTGTAGCCAATTTTTTTTATTTTAGGTCGCAAAGATAGGGTAAAATGAAAAATAAAATCAGGCAATTGTTACGTATAAAAATTGACCGGGAAATGGCCTTATTTATTGATTTCAATAGTATCTAAAGCAATCAGGCGTTAAAGGCTTAGGATATAAATTTAAAAAACAAAGGCCGGCAAATTGCCGGCCTGAAAAAATTCGAACATTAAATTATTTGACTAAAATATTTGCAATTTAATTGTGGTTGTTGTTCACCTGGGCAAGGTTTGCTTCACCTATAATTTTATCAATCACTTTCACTGTTTCATCTACATAAATATCAGTACCTACCCTTTTAAGGAATTGCTTGTTCTTTGCGATTTTATCGCTATCCTTTACAATAGCAACTGAATCCTGCGGAATGCTTGCAACACTCAGGTCGGTTGTTAATTTAGAAAGGTCTTCAAGACTCTTTGAAGTAGTCTTGATCTCGCTTAGCCTTTCACGATATTTTGTAATGCTCAGAGGTGTTTCGTTATCATTATACTGATCAAGTTTACCTACATCTTCACGTATACCTTTGAATCTTGAGCTCTGGTTTACTTCAGAATTAACTGAGCTGATTACTGAATTGAAGCTGTAACCGGGATTCCAGGTTGTATAATCTGCCTTTGGAATTTCATCCCATGCTAAAGCATCAGGATTATCTTTTTCGCGGAACTTGGCATTTTCTAAACGGTCAGGAATTATAATATCGGGTACCACGCCATGCAGTTGAGTCGCACCACCATTTATCCTGTAAAATTTGCGGAAAGTCAGTTTGATGTCCCCCAGGCCTTCTGACGCACGATTGAATAAAGGATTTTCAGATTGGGGATCTAAAGAGATACTGCGTTGAACAGTACCTTTACCGTATGTAGAAGTGCTGCCTATTATAATGCCACGATGATAATCCTGGATAGCCGCTGCAAATATTTCCGAAGCAGAAGCGCTCAATTCATCAACCATTACAGCAAGCGGACCGGTGTATAAAACATCTTTATCTCTGTCGCTTAAAATATTTGCTCTTTCGTCGCGGCCTTTCACCTGGCAAATTGGTCCGTCCTTAATAAAAAGGCCAGCCATATCCACAACATCATTCAATGACCCACCACCGTTTCCGCGCAGATCAATTACAATACCTTCTACATTTTGTGCTTTAAGCTTCTCGACCTCTTTGGCAACATCAGTCGCTGAACGACGGGCAGAAGGATCGTCGAAGTCAGCATAGAATTCGGGTAAATAGATGTAGCCAATTTTATGTGTACCATTTACGATAGCACTCTTCGCAAAAGTATCGTCAAGAGAAATTTTATCCCTGATAATCGGAACTACTTTTAAAGTACCATCAGCCTTTTTTAAAGTAAGCCTTACTTCCGAACCTTTCTGTGCGCCACGTATCAACTTTACCGCGTCAGTCACAGCATAGCCCGTAACGTCTACAGGTTCTGCCTGACCCTGGGATATTTTTACAATTTCATCTTCGGGTTGAATGTCGCCAGACTTCCAGGCCGGCCCTCCTGTAATAAGACTTGCAATTTTTATTTTACCATCGTCTTCTTTTAGTTGAGCACCTATACCAAAAAAAGTACCGCTCAATAATTCATCAAAACTTCTTTTATCCACCGGTGCAAAGTAAGTGGTATGAGGATCCATACTACCCGTGATGGCATTCACAAAATCACTAAACATGTCATCAGGCGTATTGTGATTCTTCAATGTTTGAAAATAGCGATCCATTTGCCTTGAAACTATTTCTCGCGCTTCACGCTCAAGAGTCGAATCAGCCTTCGCACCATTTTTCTTGAAAACAGAATCTTTGGCAGCTACATGCTTATCTCTCTCATCCTGCAGATCAACAAAGCGGCCGATCACCAAATATTTTAAACGCTTCCTTCCATAATCCAGACGCTCCGCCTCATTTTGTGGAAAGTTTCTTTTATCGCCATCAAGTTGAAGTGATTCGTCTTTTGTAAAATCAAAAGGTTTTACAAGAATTTCTTTATAAAACTTTGAAATCTCATCTACACGTGCGAGATAAACTTTACTGATATTAAAAAAAGATTCCAGCGGAGTACCATGAATTTCGTCATCAATTTTGTTTCCGTATTTTTTGAAATCATCAATATCTTTTTGATAAAAAATATATTTATCGGGATCGAGGTCTTCTTCATATTTACCCAAAACCTCCTGTGAAAATTTATCATCGATTGTCTTCGGGCTGTAATGTCCCTGCTCTAACACAATACCCACATTTCGCAATATTCTTTCATACTTGCTTTTTGGATTATCATCTTTCCTGTCGCCACGCCCCATAACGCCATAGGTGAGAAATAGTCCTGCACAGATTAGCACTAAAAGTACCGGTAAAAATTTTTTGCTCATAATAAATTTCGTTAAAGAATTCATACGTAAAAATAACAGAAAATAGGTTTCTGCTTTAAAATTACCTCGTTTAATTAACAAAGGTTTGTAAAATATATGGACGGTTATTTGCTCATATTATTGCCTTGCAAAATCAAAAATCTCCAGCTATGAGAAATGTATTATCACACCTCAAACAATGGACCTTCTCACCTTTGAATTGAGTTATTCTTATATTGCCTTAATTAGAACGATGGCAAATAAAAATTTTGAATTCAAAAATTTCACAGTTAACCAGGATCGATGTGGTATGAAAGTGTGCACCGATTCATGTTTATTCGGTGCCTGGATGGCAGATAGATTTTCATTCAGAAATCCCGGAAAAATATTAGACATTGGAACTGGTACCGGGCTACTTAGTCTTATGGTTGCCCAAAAGACAAATGCAGTGATTGATGCATTCGAAATTGATGAACAGGCATGCACACAGGCAAATGAAAATTTCGAATCTTCGCCATGGAGCAGCAAGCTGCATGCTTATCCCGGAAATATCAAATTACAACCGACACTCTCAAAATATGATGGTATTATCTGCAATCCGCCTTTTTATGATAGTCATCTTTTACCTGCAAATGAAGGAAAGAAAGCCTCAAAGCATGGAACCCTTCTCAGCTTAGAAGAATTAGCTTTGATCGTTTCAAAATTGTTAGCCAGCGATGGAGTGTTCGGTGTTCTGCTACCTTCTTTCAGCGCGGCATATTTTGAAAAAGAAGCCGAAAAACATTCTTTGTTTATAACTGAAAAATGTGAGGTGAGGCAAACTTTCAATCATAATTTCTTTAGATCAATGCTGATTCTTGAAAAGGAAAAACGTCAGGCAAAATACAGTGAGATGTCAATAAAAGATAACCTTGGAAACTATACTCCTGAGTTTACGGAACTTCTTAAAGAATATTATTTATACCTGTAAATATTTGAAGCTATTTTCCAACACCTGCATATTCTGTCATGTAATCGTAATGCTCCGTAAGTTTTCCACGGCTTACGATTGTGGCGTGCTTAAGAAGTCTCGAGCCACCATTGATCAAATCTTTAAGAATGAATTTAATTAGTTGCTCTCCAAAATAGCGGCTCGCGTCTCTTGGTAATTCGTTGGGAAGGTTTCCCACAGCCATTACATCTACCGATCCATCGAGGTATGGTTTAGTGATCTTACCGGTAGCTCTATCTACACCGTAAACCGGATTTTCAATGGTTGCATCACCAAGGTTACATGGCACCGATCCGTTATGATCATCTGAGATGTCTGAAATAGTGTTCATCCGGAAATGTTCATTTTTCAGATCATTCATTTCAAAGAGGCGGGGAATTTTCTCTTCCCAATAAACACCATTCATCAAAATATCTGTTTGACTCACATAGTCACCGAAGAGGCATTCAAAATTTTCAGGATGATGATGAAACTCCACCCGGTTATACTTTCCCGTGAGTTTATGCTTGTAAAGGTCTGCTCCTTTGAGATGAACATAAACCGGGTAAGAAAAAGTTTCACTTAAATATTCGTCAGGCTCTGCCTCGTGAATTTCCATAAGGTTCATAATTTCCAATATGCCGTGGGCCACTCTCCCGCTCCCTGTTACTGCAACCTTAACAATGGGAAGCTTTAATCCAAAATATGTGTGTATGAGTTGCTGAAAATTCTTTTGTTTATAAACCCGTGCCAGTGAAAAATGACCAGTGCGGTGGCCATAAGCCATCATGCCATTGTGGGTGCCGACAACCCCTGCAAAAAAGCCGAAGCCGATAATGCGTGTACCGTCTTCATGCTCGAGGCATTCGTAATCTATAAGCGTAATTTTCTTTTGAATAATTTCCTGCAACAGCGGCTGATTATATGGCTGCAACTTTTTTGTGTGAGAAAAAAAGAAGTAAGTTTTTTCCGGTATCAGCATTGCAAGCGGCACTTCTTTTATTCCAAGTAAAACATCGCAATCACTCAAATCTTCTTTTACTTCTATTCCCGCATTCATATATTCTTTGTCTTTGTAGCAGCGCGATTCTGAATGTTGTGCCACCACATCGATCTCCATATTTTCCTTTATCCACTTGCATTGTGCGGGTGTGAGAGCCACGCGATTATCAGCAGGTATTTTGCCTTCTTTGATTAATCCAATCTTTAGCATCATCAATTTTTTGAGATCGGCAATTTACAGTTTCCCATCAACAAATATGATTCGCACGTGAATGACTACTATAGCAACTGCTATAAATCTATTTAACCAGATTTTCTACTCAGGCATAAATCAGTTTTGACCTTTAAAAATCATTTCGACTAACTTTGTGTATGAATTATTTTGAATTATTTGAGCTGCCCGTAAGCCTTGTTGTTGACCAGAAAGAACTCTCTTCACAATATTTTACTTTGCAAAAAAAGTATCACCCGGATTTCTTCACAAACGAAACAGAACAGGAACAGAATGATGCCCTGGAAAAATCATCCATGGTTAATAAAGCTTTTAAGATTTTAAAAGATCCCGATGGCACTATAAAATATATTTTGGAACTGAAAGGCTTATTGCAGGAAGAAGAGAAATATGAGTTGCCTCCTGATTTTTTAATGGAGATGATGGAGCTGAATGAGTCATTAATGGATGATGACATTTTGAAAATCGAAGAGACGGAGACGAAAATTTTCCAATTGCAAAAAACCCTGTATGTGGAGGTTCAAAACATTATTGAAGATTACACCGAAGACAGAACGACTGAAGCACAACTGCTGCTGGTGAAAGATTATTATTACAAGAAAAAATACCTGAAACGTATTTTGGAGAGATTAGACGGAATGCGTAATATTGCGCCCTCCGATAATTAACGGATGAAGCCCGGATGGCGGAATTGGTAGACGCAGCAGACTCAAAATCTGCCGTTCGCAA
>JBDTVF010000133.1:0-8677 GCA_040007325.1 Ginsengibacter sp.
CATGAATCGAACTGGTATCATAGCCTGCCCGATGTAATTGAAACCGTTCAATATTATCATGACCAGGTTGGCAAATTGAATTAAATTTTTTTGGTTAAAAGAAGGCTGTAAGACTATAGTGTTTTACAGCCTTTTCTTATTCCCTCTCCTCCGGAGAGAGGTTGGGGTGAGTTTTTTGGTCTAACTTAATGGTATGCTGCGTCTTGCCGACATTCTCTTTACCATTCTTCACATTGTAATCATCGCCTTCAATCTTTTTGGGTGGATCTTTCCTTCAATGCGTAAAGCTCATTTTGCGGTTGTGTTGTTAACGCTTTTCTGCTGGTTTATCCTGGGCATTTGGTTTGGCTGGGGCTATTGTCCTGTTACGGATTGGCAATGGCAGATAAAAGAAAAATTAGGTGAAACAAATTTACCTCCGTCTTTCATCACCTGGCTTGCAGAAAAAGTTACGGGCATTCGGTATAGTGATAGCATGGTAAACACCGTGACGCTTGTATTATTTCTAATAGCCATTGCGGCTTCTGTGTATGTGAATTTTTTTGGAAGAAATAAAAGGAATAATTTTTTTGATTAAGTTTTATAGCTATGCGACTCCATTATCGGAGATATTAATTTCATTCAATAAAAAGATAAACTGTATCCATTAAAACAATAACTTTCATCCAATACTATATGCAAAATAAAATTAAATAAGAATGGACAAAACGATTAAAGTAGGCTTGATAGGTTTCGGTATCGGCGGGCAAATATTTCATGCGCCAGTATTGACGATGGTGAAAGGTCTTGAACTGGTAAAGATCAGGGCCGCAAAACCTGGACAGGTAGCGGCTGCAAAAAAAAATTATCCCAATGCCACTATTGTGCCTACTTCGGAAGAAATATTTAACGATGAAAGTATTGAACTGGTAGTGATCACCACGCCTAATACGTCACATCATTCATTGGCGACACAGGCATTGATGGCGGGTAAACATCTCGTAGTTGACAAACCTTTTACTATAAATACAAAAGATGCCGATGAACTGATAGCACTTGCTTCCGAAAAGAAAAGAATCTTATCGGTGTTCCAAAGCAGGCGATTCGATAGCGACTTTTATACGGTTCAAAAAATCATCAACAATGGCATATTGGGTGATGTAGTAGAAATGGAAAGCAGGTACGACCGGTTCAGAAATTTTTTAAAGCCCAATGCATGGCGTGAAGAAGACACTCCCGGCGCTGGTATCTTATATGATCTTGGCTCACATCTTATAGACCAGGCACAAACGTTATTTGGGCTACCCGATGCAGTTACTGCTGACCTTCGTATTCAAAGAAAAGGAGGGAAGGTGGATGACAATTTTGAGATCATCCTGCATTATCCCGGCATAAAAGTTTCATTAAAAGCTGGTATGCTGGTGAGAGAGCCGCTACCACGATTTATTCTTTTCGGCATTAATGGCTCTTTTGTGAAATATGGATTAGATGTACAGGAGGAAGCGTTAAAAGCAGGATTTACATCACTCACAAAAAGCAATTGGGGCGTTGAACCGCGCGATATTTGGGGCACCATCAATACTGAAGTTAAAGGGCAACATTTTGTAGGAAAAATTGAAAGTGAGACCGGTGACTATTCTGCCTATTACCACAATGTTTATAATACAATCATTGGAAAGGAACCACTTATGGTGACGGCGCTGCAGGCAAGAAATAATATTCGCATTATTGAACTATCAATACAAAGCAGTGCTGAAAGAAGAACGATAGACTTTTGTTTTTCTTAAGTTAATGTTGGGTAGTATTGTTAGCACGTTTATTTTTTACAATACTCACCCGATTCTTATAGAGGATATTTCTTATCGAGATCTACATTATTTGCAGAATGCTTTAGGCCCCGCCCCAGCCAAAGAGCTTTTCAAAATAGGTGAGCACTTTGCTATTCTTTATTTTATCTCTGAAATAAATTTCATATTCTTTTTCCTTCATTCCCATTTCATATAAAATAATATGCCAGCCGTGAACGCCACAAATACGCTGAAAGCCATGCTGGCTTTGTTTTTGCAATGTACAACTGACAGTAGCTACAAGACTATAATGGACATCCAGATTTTGTATTTCTATCGCATTTTGATTATCCCCCACAAAGTATTGCAGCGGAAAATTCTGTTTTAGCTTTATCCAGTACTGCTTTGAGTAAACTGCTGCCCCGGGATGCCGGGCTTGTACAAGTTGTACAGAGCGGTAGACTATCCCGGTAAGAATTTGACGAAAATTTATATTTATTTGTATCTTGATTGAATATCTCTCCCTGGGAAATAAATGATTTGCATTTTAAACTTGAGAAATGATCAGCCAAAACCCAATAACATTACTTACGCCCGTAAGAAAAGATTGTTTTGAGAAACTTAATGAAATACTTGAGAAATTTAAAGTAGGGCTTAATGCCGGTCTCAATGAAAGATTCAAACAGCTTGGTACGCTTCATTATGCACGCTGGTTTGTACTCCGGGATGATTCCTTCAGAGATAAAGCTGCTTTTCCAATACCCGAAAGATTGGTATTCTCATCAAATTTTGACGGTGGTGAAGAAGAGCATATAGCCGGGCTGGTAAAAGTTTTCCCTGAATATTTTGATGAATTGTATGAATGTTGCGAAGGTTACCCGGAACCTGCTGCAAGAAATACAGAAAGCAGAAAAAATTACCTTAATAAATGGAAGGTAAAGGCATCTGCCTTTTATGTGGGTGCACCAGGCAGAAGCTTACAACAAATCAGGCAGGAAGACAGGTTGAAAGATTATATATGGAATATTATAAACGAAAATAAATGGGATGGTAAAACCGCCGTGCAGGCTCAAAAATTTATTCAGCAAAAAGTAGATGCCAATCCGGAATTTGAATGGTCAAAAGAATTGTCCCCGGTTGCTTCTATAAACTGGCTCGGTATGATTATCATGTCGCTGATTATTTTAATTCTTTTACCGGTGTTAATTATCTGGATTTTAGTACTTCATTTTTTTTATGAGAAAAGGGATACTAACTGCGAGGCTACCCGCAGCCAGCTCAATGACGACCTGGTGCGACGGCTCGAGTCTGACGAAGACTTATTCAACCAAAATCAATTTACCCAGGTATTGGTAATGAAGCCCGGCAAGGTTAGGCTAATAACAGTGTTGGCGCTCATGCTATTTGCAAAAACATTGATAAGAAATTTTTTTATTAAGGGAAAGCTGATGGGTATTCCCACTATACATTTTGCCAGGTGGGTATTAATAGATGATAATAAACACATGATGTTCTTTAGCAATTTTGATGGAAGCTGGAACCAATATCTTTGTGATTTTATTGATAAATCAGGATGGGGGCTCACCGGCATTTTCAGTAATACAGTGAAGTTTCCCAAGACAAAATTTTTATTTACCGGCGGCGCTTATGATGAAGAACATTTTTTGGCATGGAGCCGCGGCACGCAAATACTTACACAGGTTTGGTACAGCGCCTATCATCATCTTTCTATAAAAAATATTGTGAACAATACTTTAATAAGAAATGAACTTCGTAAAAATCTTTCTGAAAAGCAGGCGCAATTATTTCTCAAAAGATTTTAAATAGTCACTAATGCAACAACTGGAACTTTCAGAAATTCAAGGCTTCCTGGTAAGAGATTATAAAGAGATGCCCTATTCAAAATATTTTCTTTTGCAGGTTACTGATGCAAATAAAGCGAAGGCTTTTATTAAAGCGGTATCCGAAAAAATTACAACGGTTACCGGCGAAATAAAGGATAACTATCTGAATATTGGTTTTACAAGTATAGGGCTAGCGGCACTGGGGCTTACACAAAATAATATCCGCTCTTTTACAAGGGAATTCAGGGAAGGAATGGTAACTCCGCACCGGCAAAGGCTTTTAGGAGATTATGACAGTAGCAATCCGGAAAACTGGAATTGGGGTGGCCCAAATAATGAAGCCATACATATTATATTGATGATTTTTGATTCAGGAGAAGAAAAAATAAATACACATACCCTGCAATTAGGTGAAGAATTTCAGCAATATGGATTAAAAGAAGTTTTTCTTTTAGATGGGGAAACTTTTCCGGAAGACAGGGAGCATTTTGGTTTTAGAGACAGTATTTCACAGCCTGCTATTATAGGCAGTGGGATAGTTGGAATTAGAAATGATAATATAAAGCCCGGTGAATTTGTACTGGGATATAAAAATGAATATGACGTTTATCCTGATTCACCCCTGCTTAAAGAAAGCCAGGGAAACATGAATATACTTTCTAATGATCCTGATGGAAGAGGTAGTAAAGACTTTGGCCGGAATGGTACCTATTTTGTACTTCGCCAGTTAAAAGAAGATGTAGACGGTTTTTGGAATTTTTTAAATGAAAAAAGCAGAAATGAAGACGGTACTAACAACCCCGAAGAAAGTACCAGGCTGGCAGCAAAGATGATGGGGCGATGGCCGGGAGGTGCTCCATTGGTAAAATTTCCTGATAAGGATCCGGGCATACTAAGTGAGGATAATGATTTTAACTATATTGACACGGACAAGCTTGGATTGAGATGCCCGTTTGGCTCACACATCCGCCGTACCAACCCAAGAGACAATTTTGAAGAAACGGGGCCGGCAGAATCTTTAAAACTTACCAGGAAGCATCGCATTATGCGCAGAGTAAGGTCTTATGGTGAAACATTCATCGGTTCTGCAACCCATCACACACCAAAGGATGAAGTAGGCATTTTATTTGGCTGTTTTAATGCGGATATTTCACGGCAGTTTGAATTTATTCAATACACCTGGGCCAATTATCCAAAGTTTAAACAATTATATGCTGACCCTGATCCACTAATAGGTGTGAAGGAAAATCCTGAACCGGGAGTTGAGCAAAAATTTACGATTTCACAGGAAACGGTTAATAAATATATAACAGGCTTAAAAAGTTTTGTAACCGTAAAGGGCGGCGCATATTTCTTTTTTCCTTCTGTGGCGGTAGTGGATTATTTGAGTACGATTTAATTGAATATCTATTTGTGATAAAAAATGCATTCTTTATACTTTTCATTTTCAAAAGATTTGAGCCGGTTTGTCCATTTTTGTTTTAACCCAAAACCCTTCTCCGTTTATATAAGCTCAACAACTTTATTGAGGAGGGTGATTCAATATTAAAATCACAAATTAAATAGTTTCAAAAAAATCAGGCCCTGCAGTTGGTTCAAAAACAGGACTATGGTTACGCTCGTGGCGAAATTTTGAAAGCGCTACGTACGCCTGTTTTCTTGCACGGTTAAAACTACCGAGTGGCCTGTGTTCGGGAAGAGAATGCCATATATCAAAAGAAAGGTTATCTGCAAATTCCATTTGCTCCGGCGTATCAAAAACCTGTTTAAAAATTTTTATTTCAGCAACTTTAATAAATGGAGATGCCCATGCAATTGTTGGGTCTTCTACCGGCATTTTATCTGCATCAGTTTGAAATTGTATGAAGAAGTCAAAATGAATTTCATTTGCCGCTAATGTTTTTGCCATGTTTATACTTAGGTAATTATAATCATTCGTATCCGCGATAATAAGTTTATTATCTGCTGATGGCTTTAAAAAATATTTTACTGCAGTGGATTCATTTCCGTACCGGTAAGGCTGAGTGCTCCAATAAGGAATTTCAAAAGGATTCTTGCATGGAATATTTGATGCAAGCAATCTCTTTAGCAGGCTCCAATGCAAAGGATTGAGAAAATAAGATATAAGCTTCAATTTATTTTTTGCGGTAGCGGCTCGTAGAACATACCTGAATTGCTCTATGTTTTTTGAAAAAAAAATTTCATTGCTCATTAATAGAAAGTCCTGTGTTTGCTCAGATTGATGATTACTTAAAAGTTTTTCTCCGGGAACATTCATCAGCTTAATGGCAACACCTCTTATATCCTTTTTCCTGTCATGCTGCACAATAGTATTTGCATTAGAAAATCTTATCCAGGCAGGATAGGTGAGGGGCTCTTTAAAAACCCCAAATTTTAATTCGGCTGAAAGGCCGGGAAGTACCGTAAATGCTGCTTTTACACAACCATGCATTTTTGTATGAACCTGCCTGAGTGTTCGTGTATTTTGATATAATTGTATCAGCTGCATTTTCATTTCTTCTATCATTTCGCCAATGATAGAATGTTCATCTTCGGATACATATTCATGCCCTATTTCTTTTTTATCAGATTGTGGAAGAAGAATGGCCATATCAGAAATTCATTAATTTTTTATTGCTCGTTAGATAAATAAATAATGTGAAAATGTGATACAATAATAATTTATTTTTTTACAGCTTTATTCAAAAAAATTAAACCTTTGGTATCACCTTCTGTCCTTGCGTTTTCACCAGGGGCTGGCTGTAATGAATTTAAATACCCGTTTTCAACTCTTTGGAATGCCCCCTGCTAGCATTACCATTATTACAACCGCTTCGGATCCCGGGTTTCTATAAACAAAGCTGAATTTTATAACGGAAGTACATTGCTTGGAATAGATAATACAAGTCCATACTCGTTTAACTGGCATAATGTTCCCATAGGAACTTATACGATAACAGCAAAAGCAACTGATAACCTTGGGCTCTCGAAGGTTTCCACACCCGTGTCGGTAATTGTTACACAATCCATAACCTATTCCGGCGCGGGGGAAAGTTTGGTTCGGGTATCGTTAATTAAAGCTGATGATGAATAGACCTGTTATTTCTTTTTTCTGCCCTTGCCAAATGGAATTACTACCTGCGTACTTGGATTTACGGTAGAGTTTAATGTCCCCGAAGTTGTATTCGGAATTGAAGTCCCTGAGTTTGCATCTACCTGAGCTTTTGTTTTGTGTTTCTTTTTGCGGGAAGTAGTAACGGTTGTATCAATATTCAATTTATTAACTGATGTCTTTGCGCTGTCCTGGCTAAACGCCGATTGCATTGCCAAAAGAAAAATGACGTTTATAAAAAATGATTTTGCTTTCATGTTGTTAGTTTATGATCTGTATCAAATGTTACTCCAACAAGAATGCCAAGGCTTGCATGATACAATATCAATTTTAAAAAGGAGGAAGAATAATTTTAATGGTGACCGGTTCAATCAGGTTATCCAATTTTTTAAAAGGTAATAGTATGTTTTAAAATTTAAAGAAAGCAAGAATAAACGAAAGGATCAAGAAGCTTGATTTAAACCACGTCGCTAAAAAGGCTGCATTCGTCGCAACTTTTTCAAATAGGTAGTCATTATACATCTGTTATTACTAATTTGGCAAAATGAAAAGGGAATGGTATGCAAAAAAATGGGTGACGATTCTGATACATGTGCTCGCATGGGTGTTGCTGTTTCTTCTTCCTTATTTATTGCGCCCCTCTTATAATCCTAACCAGGGAAGGCCACCCCAGCCTGAGGAATCGGCTACTATTACTTTTATTGTAGGCCTGATAAGCGATGTTTTGCTTGTAGGCTTTTTTTACCTGAATGCGGGCCTTTTTATTCCAAGGTTATTATTCAGGAAGAACTATTTTCTATACGCTTTCGCGGTTTTATTTTCATTTGCCTGCTATGTGCTCACGGTAGGGTTTTCCAGGAAAGAACTGATGAAATCTCAACATTTTTCATGGGATACGCATGTATTCTTCAGCACCTTTATCTTTCTATTTATTCTCGCCTGCAGCATTGCTTACAAAACCATTCGCGATAAGATCATCTCAGATAACCTTGCCAAAGAAAAAGAAAACGAGAATCTGAAAACAGAGCTTTCCCTGCTGCGTTCGCAGGTGAGTCCGCATTTTATGTTCAACGTGCTGAACAACATGGTGGCGCTCGCCCGAAAAAAATCAGACCAGCTTGAGCCGTCATTGATCAAACTTTCATCGCTCATGCGCTATATGTTGTATGAAACTGATGAAGAGAAAGTGCCGATAGAAAAAGAAATGGAATACCTGCAAAGTTATATCGACCTGCAGCAGCAGCGATACGGAAAAAAGGTTGCTATAAATGTGAACATTTGTCCGCCGGATAAAAATTATACTATCGAACCGATGCTGTTAATCCCTTTCGTGGAAAACGCCTTTAAGCACGGCACCGGCATGATAGAAAATGCCCATATTGACATTGATATGAAGGCAAGGGACAATAGTTTATACCTTAGTGTTGTGAATAAGTTTGATGCGGCTTCGCAGGAAATAAAAGATAAGGCAAGCGGTATTGGTCTCGCCAATGTCAGGCGCCGGCTCCAACTTTTATATCCTTTAAATCATAAACTTACCATCAACCGGGACAACGATTTGTTTGCTGTATCGCTTAAAATAAAAATTGCATAATGATGCGTTGCCTTGCCATAGATGATGAACCATTAGCACTCGAACTGCTCGAGGACAACATCAGCAAAGTTCCATTTCTCAGGTTGGCTGCTTCCTGCGACAATGCAATAGAAGCCATGAAAGTGATGCAGGAACAGGAGATCGATCTGTTGTTTCTTGATATACAAATGCCGGGGCTTACAGGCTTGCAGTTTATCCAATCCATGAATAATCCTCCATTGATCATCCTGATTACAGCCTATGAAAAATATGCGTTGGAAGGATTTAATCTTGATGTTACCGATTACCTCGTAAAACCTGTTTCACTTGAACGTTTTATAAAAGCTTGCCATAAGGCAAAACAATTGTTTGAGCTAAAAAC
>JBDTVF010000134.1:0-8532 GCA_040007325.1 Ginsengibacter sp.
AATGAAAAAGTTACGGAAGGTTTGGATGGCTTACGGGAACGGTTAGCCGAATATAGAAAAATGGGTGCCCGCTTTGCCAGGTGGCGTGGAGTAATCACTATACAAGTTTGACCTTAAATAATGGAGACAAATGGAAAGCGGATTCAAGTACCTACAACAACGTGATGGATCTGAAGAATACATCCGATATGTTCAAAATTCAACCCTTTCCCCCTTTAAATGAATACCATATTATTCTTGACGACGATTTAACTAAAGGAATTAATAAGATGATACAGGAATGCAAAATGACCCGGACCTGATCATGAGACACTGCATAAATGGTTGGAGCCTATTTTGCAAAATGCCAGGCAGCTAAAATCTGTTTCTGACACTGCTGCGGCAAACCCGCTCTTCCAGGCAATAGATGCAAGACTAAATGAATATCGTGAATTTTTCGAAAGTTGAGCAGGCAGTATAAAATTTAAAATTCATTTTATCCAAAAGAAGGCAACAGTTTCATTTCATTCCGATAGAGAATAATTTTCTTGTCGTTTTCCAATTGTTTCAGCAGCCTTGATACTACCACTCTCGAAGTGGCCAGTTCATCTGCTATAAGGCCGTGTGAAGCTTTGATCACACTTGAGCCGGAGAGTCTTTGTTTTTCTTTTAAGTAAGCAATCAGCCTCTCATCTAATTTGTGAAAAGCAATGCTTTCAATGGATTTTAATAATTCTATAAAGCGCTCGTTAAAACTGCGCATAATGTAGTTTTTCCAACTCTTATAAGTACAGAGCCATTCATCCAGCTTTATATGTGGTATAGCAACGATCTCTACATTATCCTCAGCTATTGCTTTCACTTCACTTTTCTTAGCCTCTATACAACAACTATACGCCATTGAACAGCTTTCGTTACTTGATAAATAATACAATAAAATTTCGTTTCCATCTTCATCCAACCGTAACACTTTTACGGTTCCTTTTAAAACAACAGGCATCATACGGATGTACTTTCCGTAGTCCATAATTAAATCCCCTTCTTTAAAGCTTTGCCACGTACCAAATTGTTCTATTTCCTGCAATAATTTAGGTTCAAATATATTTTTTAGATTATCCAGGTTCATTTTCCAAATTTAAAGTAATAGTTCTGCACAACATTGCATGGGACTATATCTACTTTGGCAAAAGCGAATTTATTATTAACTGAAAAGCACTTGCGATGTGCCTTTACTATCCCGCGGGTTTTGCATTTGCTGATTCTTTAAAAAGAAATCAGTGCGGCAATTTTTCTTTGAAGTAACCGTATAAAAAAGTGCCTATAATCCCAAAGAGAAATACGATCGCCATTGCAAAAAAGCCATACCCAATATTTACAACCATTGGGCCAGGGCAAGCACCGCTTAATGCCCATCCAAGGCCGAAGATTGTACCTCCGATAAGGTAACGCGTAATTGATTTATCTTTTGGATAAAAGATAATGGGATTACCATGGAAGTCGCGGATATTGAATTTTTTTATTAACGAAACACCTGTCACGCCAAGCACAACAGCCGTCCCGATAATTCCATACATGTGGAATGCCTGGAATCTAAACATCTCCTGTATCCTAAACCAGGAAATAGCTTCCGATTTTGCCATCACTATACCAAATACAATCCCGAGTACCAGGAATTTTATAAACTTCATTTTTTAAAATATTAAAGGGAGAATTAAAAAAGTCATGATTAAACCGCCGGCAAAAAATCCTACCACGGCAATCATTGATGGTAATTGCAAATCGGATAAACCACTAATGGCATGGCCGGAAGTACAGCCTCCTGCATAGCGTGAGCCAAACCCAACGAGTAACCCGCCGCTTGCTAATACTAAAATTCCCTTTATAGAGAATACTGCCTGCCAGCTAAATAACTCTGCGGGTTGTAAGGATGTGGGGGCTGCGATGCCAAGTTTACTTAAATCAGAAATGGTAGCTGGCGAAATTTGAACGGCTGCATTTGCAGGCGAAAGAAATTTGTAAGCAATGAAACCACCGATGATTGCACCTACTAAAAATACGAGGTTCCATATTTGTGTTTTCCAGTTGAAGTCGAAAAACTTTACCTTTTTCCCTAAGCCTGCTGCAGCGCAAATGGTTCTTAGATTGGCGGAAAAGCCAAACGATTTTCCGAAATATAAAAGGAAAAACATGATACCTGCTATCATCGTTCCGGAAAACCACCACGACCATGTTTGCGTTATAAATTCTCTCATGCCTTCTCTATATTATTTGATTAGTTGTTCAGATGAAATGATATGATAGGTTTGAACAAATGATTTACGAGTTTCTCTGTGGCACTTTGGTGGAAGATGCCACCTTTGCCATGCGTGCCGATACACACGATATCCATACTATTCATTTGATTAAAATGAATTACCCCGTCTTCAATATGTTTGTCATTTATTAAATGGCATTCGTAGTTGGTAATATTATTCAATACAGCAAGCTGTTTCATATTTGCTTTCACTGAATCCTCTTCTATATCAATATCGCCGGATACAATTTGCAGGAAATGAATTTTTGCATTAAAGGCTGTAATCACTTTGTGTATTAGTTCGATATCTTCCTTTACCGGGTTATTAAAATTGTGCACGAATAATAGGTGCTGGATCTGTAAATCAGAGCGGTCGCACATTAACGAAAGTAAAGGCACTTTTGACTTGCGGGCAATTATTTGTGTTTCTGAACCGGAAAGTTTTTCTTTAATTCCCCATGCTCCTTTGGTGCCCATTACTACCAGATCAAAGTGATTGATTTTTGAAAAATTCAAAATGGTATCTGTCATTTTACCTGCTTCAAGATGGGTGTGAATAGTTTCACCATACACCGTCTTCAAAGTTGCCAATTGACGGTTGGCAATTTCCTTTTGCCGGACCAGGTATTTAATATCAATTTCGCCACAGGTTTGAAAGTTGCCATTGCCATCCATTGTAACAGTATCCGGCACCGTTAGTACATGAATGAAATGAATTTCTACAGGTATTTTTTCTTCCAGCTTTTTTACCATCAGGTAACCAAACTCTGCCTGTACGGAAAAGTCTGTGGGTATCAATATTTTTAAACTGTCCATCCCGGATACTTTTTTATTTTACAAATTGATTCACCTCTTCCCATGTGCCACCATTGATGACGTTGGTAAATCCATTTTGCTCTAAAATATTTTTTGCCTGTCCGCTCCTGGCACCACTTCTGCAGAAGACGATAATATTTTTTTTGTTCTTAAACTTCGCCAGTTCAAAAGACACCCGGTCTAAAGGGATATTTATTGAACCCTTTACATGTCCCTGGGTGAATTCGCCTGCTGTTCTTACGTCTGCTAAAAAAGCTCCATCATCAATAATGTTTTGCAAGTTGGCAGCGGGAGCGCTCGTACCAAAAAGATTTGAAAAAAGTCCCATAGTTTTTTATTTATTTATGTGTTGTTTAATAATATTTATTATCGCGCCTTTCGGCACCACACCACTTTGGCGCCAGAGAGGTTTCCCATTCTTAAACAGGATAAGTGTAGGTACTCCCTGCACCTGGTATTGCTGCGCTGCCTGCGGATTCTTATCTACATCCACTTTTATAATGCTGACATCGTCGCCTATTTCATGCTTTACATCTTTAAGAATAGGAGCCAACATTTTACAAGGGCCACACCACTCTGCAAAAAAATCTACCATTACGGGCTTGTCAGATTGAATCATTTCATTAAATGTCATAGTCAATTATTTATTTATGGTACGTTTCTCTTTTTTAAATATCCCGAAAAGCAGTGCCCCCATCAAAGCGCCGTATATTGTACTATTCAACGGCTTTGAGGTAATAGCACAGGTTCCACTGGAACATCCCACCATCTTCCAGTATACATACCCGGTGATAGCACCTGCGACCACGCCGGCAACGTAAAGCATATTATTACTAAGCCACTTCTTCATAACTGATGTCTTTTGCAAGTGTTTGTTTTTGTTTTGGGGATACCCTGCAGCCGCGGGTACCACAACAGCCAATATTAAAAAGAGCCATTACCGTAAATGCAAATCCTGCGATAGCAAGCAAAAAATCTTTTGATACAACAGCCTGTACTATTATTGCGATACCGATAAGCAACCTGAAAACTCTTATAATATTCCAGTTATCTAAAAAAGTACTTTTCATGTGTTTGTTTTTTTTTATAATAGCAAAGTTATGCTGCTTGTCAGCCATTCCTTGTAACAAAGGTTACACAGTAGACCAATGTCTGTCATTACTCTATTGCCGGTTTAATACCTTTTTTACCGGCGCGACATTGCTGTTGTTGCAGACGTTCATTGTAAAGCCTTGCATTCATTGTTGTGTAATCTGCTGTGTATTTTTTGTGATTTCTCAGGCAGCAATGATTTCACAATTAGCATCACGCCACCATTTTTTTAATGTACAACACATGCGGAAGTGAGCAACAATGCCCGCCGATGCAGTAATGCCTGCAATGATCAAAAGTGTATTCATCAATCCGAATGAATCTGCTAAGACGCCTGCCAGCAAAGCCCCGATTACATATCCACTGTCTCTCCAAAAGCGAAAAATACTCAATGTTTCTGCCCGCTGTGATGGATGTGTATTTTCCGATACTACGGTTAAAAAATTTGGATAAACCAATGCTGTTCCCAACCCCAGCAATACTGATGAAACAATCAACAATTGTAACGCTGCAGATAACGCTAATATGGTAATAGCAAAAGCCTGTAACAACATGCCAATAGTAATAATTTGTTTTTTACAATAATGGTCGCCCATTTTCCCGGTAAACAACTGCATTATTCCCCACACTACAGGATAAATACCTGCAACCAAACCCACCTGGTAAATATTAAATCCACGTTGTATCAATAGTATAGGTAGCAGGCCCCAAATGATTCCATCATTCATATTATTTACCAATCCATTTAAAGTGACGCTGCTAATATTTTTATGTGTCCATGTGGTTTCTTTCCACACATTTTTAAGTATAGGAATATTGCTTGTACTACTTTCGGCTTGTACAAAATGAGTGGTATCTTTTACCAAAAACACGGACGCCGCCAAACCAATTAATGCAAAAGCCAATCCCGGAATAAATGGGAAAAATGTAAAACCGTAACGGGCTGCGATACTGCTTGCTAAAAATGCTGCAAGCCCCACAGAGATATAACCTGCAAATTCGTTAATGCCCATTGCTAATCCCCGGTTCTTATTGCCCACTAAATCAATTTTCATAATCACAGTACTGCTCCATGCCAGGCCCTGGTTGATTCCTAATAAAATATTTGCAATGATTACCCAGTTCCAGTTGGGCGCATACATCAATAAAAGCGGAACAGGTAATGCAAATAACCAACCGGTTACTAAAACAGTTTTGCGATTGTATTTTCGGGTAAGCTTTGCTACACTATAATTACTTATGGCCTTGCTGATGCCGAATGCTGCTATAAAAGAAAGGATAGCGGTATTGGCATCTATTCCAAATGCATCTTTTGCCAGGCCGGGAATAACAGCCCTTTCAAGACCCACCATTGCACCAACAAAAGCATTAACCAAAACCAATAAGGCAAACTGATATTTGTTGTGCGATAAACCCTGCATGATTATGAATTATTGTTGCCGGTATTTTTCATTACCTCTATGTTATAAATTGTATCAAACTTTTTAGAATCTGTTTTAAAAAATGAAAGGCAGCTATATTGCCACCTTTCATTTCCCCTCGTTATTCCATCCTCGTTATTTAATAAGTTGTTTCGCTTTCATCACTTTACTCTGGCACACATAATCTGTTTTTGAAAGCGTTGTTTCAGCAATGTCTTTAAAACCACCTTCTATTTCAGTAAAGTTTCTGTAACCGCGAGCCTGTAAAATGCTGGAAGCAATCATGCTGCGGTAGCCACCCGCACAATGAATGTAAAAATGCTCTTCGGGATTAATATCTTTTACCCAATCATTAATATAAGCCAAAGGACTGTTGTACGCTTCTTCCACATGTTCTGCAGCATATTCCGTTTCCTTGCGCACATCAATAACTTTGTCTTTGCCTATTTCTACCGTATCGGCAAATTGCCCTGCGGTAATGCGATCAACAACATCCGCCTCTTTACCGGCGTCCAGCCATGCTTTAAAGCCTCCTTTCAAATGTCCGAGGATATTATCAAAACCCACACGGCTCAGCCGGGTAACAGTTTCTTCTTCCTTTCCCTGTTCTGTTACAAGTAATAAAGGTTGGTTTACATCAACAATCAGCGAGCCTACCCATGGTGCAAAGTCTCCATTAAGCCCAATGTTTATTGATTGGGGAATGAATCCTTTGTAGAATTCTGTATTGTCCCTCGTATCTAAGATCAATGCATCTGTATTTTCTGCTGCTACTTCAAACTCGCCGGGCAGCAAGGCTTTCATGCCATTGCTTAAAACTAAATCAAAGCTTTTAATGCCGGATTTATTCATCGCCACATTTAAACCAAAGTATGCAGGCGGTGGAAGCAATCCATCGGTCACCGCTTTTACAAAAGCTTCTTTATTGGGCTGGTTCAAAGCATAGTTCATACGTTTTTGATTGCCCAGTGTATCCACCGTTTCTTTCATCATGTTTTTGCCGCAGGCGCTTCCTGCACCATGTGCCGGGTAAACAATTACGTCATCTGCAAGAGGCATTATTTTATTCATAAGACTGTCATATAATAAACCGGCCAATTCATCTTGTGTCATGTGAGCTGCCTTTTGTGCAAGATCCGGACGGCCAACATCGCCCAAGAACAATGTATCTCCACTGAAAATGCAATAGTCTTTACCTGCTTCATCTTTTAAAAGGTAAGTAGTGCTCTCCATCGTATGACCGGGTGTGTGTAGCACTTTAATAGTTACATCACCAATTTTAAATTCCTGGTTATCCCTGGCTGAAATAAATTCAAAATCAGGGTTGGCGGCAGGGCCATAAACGATTGCTGCGCCTGTCTTTTTACGTAAGTCAATATGCCCGCTTACAAAGTCAGCATGAAAATGTGTTTCGAAAATATATTTCAGTTTAACATCGTCTTTTTGTAAACGCTCCATGTAAGGTTGGGTTTCCCGTAGCGGGTCAATAATAGCGGCTTCACCATTGCTCGTAATATAGTAGGCCCCTTGTGCAAGACAACCTGTATAAATTTGTTCTATGTTCATGACGTTAATTTTAATTTGTTTGATGATGTAAAATTGAATTAATAATATTTTGTAAAGGGCAACTTTTGTTACACTTTAGTTATTGATATGATTACTTTAATAAAGTTTCTTTTACTATGATGTAGATACCCATCAAGAGTACAAACCATCCAAAGGCTTTTTTGAGTTTATCGCCATCTATTTTTTTTGCTAACATTCCGCCAACGAAAATGCCGGAAACGGCCATAGCAGTTAATATCAGCATAAATTTCCAGTCAATCGCAAAATGTCCAAGGTCTCCGGTAAACCCAATTAAGGAGTTAAGTCCAATGATCAGCAATGAAGTCCCTATGGCTTCCTTCATTGGCATTTTAATTAATATTACCAATACAGGTATTATAAGGAAGCCGCCACCTGCGCCCAAGAGACCCGTTACCAGTCCAATAACAACCCCATAGATCAACAGTTTAAAAGTATTGGTCTCTGCATGGTGGGTTGGCTCTTTTATTTTTACAGTTTCATTCTTACTTTTTATCATCGCTGAAGAAGCCAACAACATTAATATTGCAAACAACACCATGGTTGCCATCGACTGAGTGATTTGAACATGTTTACCTGTAAGTAATACTGCCGGAATTTTCGGCATCAGGATTTTCCTGGTAAGAAACACGGTTGTTATAGAAGACATTCCAAAAAGTAAGGCGGTTTTGATACTCACCAGCCCTTTGCGATAATTATTTACGGCTCCTACCATAGATGTAGATCCCACAATAAACAACGAATAGGATGTTGCCAGCACCGGGCTTACTCCCATTGCATACACCAAAATGGGTACAGTTAATATTGAGCCGCCACCACCGATCAGGCCTAGTGAAACACCAATAATCGCTGCTAAAAAATATCCGACAATTTCCATATATAAATAATTTAATACTGCAAAGATGTCTAACCCATACCTGAATCTTGGTAACAAAGGTTACATTGATAATTAATTAGGGGTAAAGAGTTGAATTGAAATTGTATCAATAAAAGTTGGGAAACCCTGACACACATCATTTATCGTGATGTTTGCTATCATACACGATAAAAGTCATGCTTTATACTTTTGGTTAATTACTGAACGGAAGTACATGTTTAATCACATGTGGCCATTGCTTACCAGCGCTACTGTTCATGCACATAAGCATGAAGTTTCTATTAGCGCTGTAGATGATACGAACATGGTAAAGCCCATTATGTACCGTATATGCGTAGACGAAAAAACAGGAAGATTTGAAAAACAATAAGATAAATATAAAGTGAAGGCGCTCGTATATCACGCACCCTCAATTAAATCATGGGGAGAAAAAACAATGCCCAAAGTAATTGATGCTACAGACGCCGTTG
>JBDTVF010000135.1:0-8531 GCA_040007325.1 Ginsengibacter sp.
ATCCTATTTGGCATAATCTAAAAAAATATGTGATAATTTTTAGAGCTCTTGAGGGTATCAATGCAGTAGTTGTGGGAATTATGTGGGCTGCTTTTCTTTATTTGCTAAAAGATATATCTATTTCAGAACTGAATACAGTGAGCTTCCTGAATGTTTTTGTGATTGTTGCCATTTTTTGCTTACTTTCTTTCACAAAATTAAGGTCACCCATCATCGTTTTTTCATGCCTGCTTCTTGGAATCTTTTTTTAGTTTCTCTATAATATTGATTGTTCTCTATCTCTTCTTTGGCAATGTCGGGTATTAAAAAACGAATAGACTTTTGCTGTACTATCATATCACGTATACGCGTACTCGAAATTTCCAGTAGAGGTGCCTCAAGATAGCTTATATTCGATAGCTGTGGAGATTTTCGTGGATAGCCTTTCCTTTCATAGATGTACAGATGATAATTTTCAAGTAATAAATGATAATTCTTCCACCTTTGCATATTACTAAAGCTATCGCTTCCCATTATTATAGAAAAGACATATTGCGGATATTTTTCAGATAGGTAAGTCAGCGTATCAATAGTATAAGAAGGTTTAGGGAGTTTAAATTCTACATTCGATGTTCTCAGCTTTTTTTCTCCAGAAATACATAGATCGATCAAATGCTTTCGATGATTTTCATTCAATAGTGAAGCCGACTTTTTTAATGGATTTTGAGGGGAGATTATAAACCACACCTGATTAACATCAGTAAAGTTTGCAACATGATTAGCTATAATCAGGTGGCCATTGTGTATAGGATTGAATGATCCAAAATACAATCCAATTTTCATGTCATTTATAATACTTTTCGATTTTATGAAAGAAGTTCAACATTAATTTTTTCAGCTTCATCGACCCTAAGACTTAGTGAGTACCCTGCAACCAAAACATAAATAGGATCTCCCCAAGGTGCTTTTTTCCAAACTGTAATTTCTTCATCGGGAAGACAACCCATCTCCATTAGCTTTAGAATTATTTCATCATTTTCGAATGATGTAATTTTAACCTTCGAACCAATTTTTACTTTTGATAACTTCATAAATATCAATTATAAAGTTACCGAGCACTTCTTTTAATCTATTCCGAATTTAGAAATTCTCTTATTTGAATAAGATAGTATTTAAAATTTACCAGGTTTCTCTACTCTTAAAATGCCGGGCCCCACTTAAGAGATTTATAAGTGACATTCTTATCCACGAAAAAGTGCCTTTCAATTATTTGACTTTTGTTTTTACCAACGATACGTATTTGCTACAGCTTAACCAGCAGTTTTTGAATCACGATACGTATACAGATATATTAACCTTTAGCTTGAATGGAGATCAGACTACTATTTCTGGTGAAATATATATAAGCGTCGAGCGTGTAAAAGAGAATGCCGCTAAATTCAATGAGACATTTATCGATGAACTTCATAGAGTAATGATTCATGGGGTTCTTCATTTGTGCGGCTATAGCGATCATAGCCATAAACGAAAGGCTGAAATGAGAAAGAAGGAGAATACGTATTTAGCTAAAAGGGATTTCACGTGAAACGTTCCACGTGAAACACTTTTTTCGACCGTTAACTATTGGGTACTTTTACAAAATGTTTAAAAAATACGATGTCATTGTAGTTGGCGCTGGGCACGCTGGGTGCGAAGCTGCTGCTGCTGCCGCAACTTTAAATTCCAAAGTCCTTCTCATCACAATGAATATGCAGAACATGGCTCAAATGAGCTGTAACCCCGCGATGGGCGGCATAGCTAAGGGGCAAATAATTAGAGAGATAGACGCACTAGGGGGTCTTTCGGGAATTGTGACTGACGAATCAATGATTCAGTTCAGGATGCTAAATAAAAGTAAAGGCCCGGCAATGTGGAGTCCCAGGGCTCAAAGCGACAGACAGCTTTTCTCGCAAAAATGGCGGGAACTCCTCGAAAAAATTCCGACGCTTGACTTTTATCAGGATTCCGTAATTGCATTAATACGACTTCAAGGTAAGATTCAGGGAGTCAAAACAGCGTTGGGACACGATATTTACAGTAATACAGTCGTATTGACTAATGGAACTTTTCTTAATGGAGTAATACATATAGGTGAAAAACAATTAAGAGGTGGCCGAATGGCTGAAAAGGCCGCAACCGGCATTACAGAACAACTTGTATCGTGGGGATTTGATAGTCAGCGGCTAAAAACAGGGACACCTCCAAGAATTGATGGCCGTTCTTTGGACTATTCCAAAATGGAAGAACAGCTGGGGGACCCAGACCCTACCGGATTTTCTTTTACAAACACGAATAAAAATCCTAAACAACTAAGTTGCTGGATAACATATACTAATAATGAAGTTCACAAAATCCTTGAGGAGGGTTTTAGCGAAAGTCCAATGTTCCAAGGCAGAATTAAAGGCACCGGACCAAGATATTGTCCCAGTATTGAAGACAAAATAACCAGGTTTACAGAAAGAGATCGTCATCAGTTGTTTGTTGAACCTGAAGGAAGGAACACTATTGAAATATATGTCAATGGCTTTTCTTCGTCTTTACCAGAGGAGATCCAACTAAAGGCGCTCAGAAAAGTTCCAGGTTTCGAAAATTGCAAGATGTTTCGGCCCGGTTACGCTATTGAATATGATTATTTCCCTCCTACGCAATTAACCTCTTCGTTAGAAACCAAATCCATTAATAACCTATTTTTTGCTGGGCAGATTAATGGTACAACTGGATATGAGGAAGCAGCTTGTCAGGGTTTGATAGCTGGTATAAATGCGGCGCTTTGTTGTATTAATGAAGAACCGTTCGTTTTGCGCAGAAGTGAGGCATATATTGGCGTATTAATAGATGATCTAATCAATAAGGGCACTGATGAACCTTATCGGATGTTCACCAGCAGGGCGGAATTCAGAACTCTGCTAAGACAGGATAACGCTGATCTAAGACTAACGGAGAAAAGTTATAGAATTGGTCTTGCTTCGCAGGAAAGGATGGATTTAGTAATAGAAAAGAGGAATGAAATTTCCAAAATTTCGAAGCTCTTGAAGGAGATCAAACTTGATCCTGAAGAAGTTAATGAGTATTTAGAAGAAAATAACTCCTCTAAAATAGATCAGCGAATAAAGCTGCAAAATTTAGTTTTACGACCACAAGTAAATTTTCTTCAATTGATCGAGGAAATTCCCAATCTTCTCAATCTTTTTCATTTTTTTTCTAAAGCCTCTCTAGAGCAAGCGGAGATTCAAACAAAATATGAAGTGTATTTGCGAAAAGAAGAGGAATTAGTTTTAAAAATGTCGGAGCTAGAAAACCAAGTGATTCCTACAAATTTAAACTATGAAAAAATTTCCTCTCTATCTTATGAGGCGAGGCAAAAATTTAATAAGATAAGGCCTCAAACCCTCGGACAAGCCAGTCGAATTAGTGGTGTAAATCCGAGTGATGTTCAAATCTTAATGTTATACATGGGTAGGTAGAATTAATTTTCGTATATCCTTTACTGTTAGTTTACAATATGCGGTACCAACTATTGGGTTTCGCTTTTTTGCAGCTGATTTTTCTTTGATGCGGCCTCTCTCGCATACATGATAAACAAGATCGTAATAATTATCAATAAAAAGCCGCCCACAACAGCGGATAAAATCTTAAACGGATCTTTTCTTACTTTACGCTTAATATTTTTTATTAAACCGTTGCTTTTCCTCTTGTGACGCTTAGTAATACTTCGTGGATTCCGTTTATTCTTTTCTTGTGAGTTCTTTTCAGCCATAAAAAAATTGCAGACATGTCGTAAATGAAAAACCCCTTTCAAAGGGGCTTGTGGTGTGGGGCGGGATCGAACCGCCGACACAAGGATTTTCAGTCCTTTGCTCTACCGACTGAGCTACCGCACCATCACGCGGCAAAAATAGAATTATTCAATTAAAATAAAAATTTGAATTTGAAGACCTATTTTTCTAATTTCCATATTCACATAAAAACTTGATCCGCATTATCTTTAATTGTTCAAATGTATAGTTACTCTCTGACAATTCTTCCCTGGCGATCTCCAAACTGGATGTCTGACACCCCTTGAAATAATCAATTATTTCTTCCCTTTCATATTCTTCTACTAAATCCTCAATTGCATAGTCCAAATTTAGTTTCGTACCACTTGCAACGATTGTTTCCATTTCTTCAAGAAGTTCCTCCAATTTCAAGGTTTTGTGCTTCGCTATTGTCTCAAGCGGCATTTTCTTGTCAACATTCTGAATAATGAAAACCTTATTGCTGTTTTTATTTACAACACTTTTCATCACAAAATCATCTGGTTTTTCTATTTCATTCTCCTCAACATATTTTGCAATTACATCTACGAATGGGCGTCCAAATTTCAGCGCTTTCCCTACGCTTACGCCCTGGCATTTCTCTAATTCCTTCAAAGTGGTAGGATATAAGGTTGCCATATCCTGGAGACTATTTTCTAGAAATACAACAAAGGGAGGAAGATTTCTTTTTCTAGCCTCTTGTTGCCTTAGATTCTTTAAAATTTCAAACAATTCATTATCTGGAGAAATATTTTCAGCACTTTCTCCTGCATCGTCGTCATCGTCACTCTCTTCAAATACATGATTTAAAGCAATTTTAAAAGAAGATGGTTTTTTTAAAAAAGCTTCACCCCTTTTTGTAAATTTCAACACACCATAATCTTCAATATCCTTTGTAATCAGGTTTTCCAGGACCATTTGTCTTAACAGTGAATTCCAAAAATGCTCTCCTTTTTCTTTACCCGACCCATAAACGGAGTTTTCATCATGCCTGTACATTTTGATTTGCGGATTTGCTCTCCCTAAAATTATAGAGATCATATAGGGTATAGTGAATCGCTCTTCCAAAGCCTTAACTGCTTTTAAAGCAGTAACAGTTTCAGCTTTTGCCTCTATTAATTCTTTCGGGGTTTTACAGTTATCGCACTTTCCTCCGCAGTTGTCATGCTCGTATTCTTCTCCAAAATAATTTAACAGCATCTTTCTCCTGCAAACGGCGCTTTCGGAATACGCAACGGTTTCGTTAATTAATTGGCCACCAACTTCTCGGTCGCTTAAGGACTTGTCACGCATGAGATGCTCTAATTTCGCAACGTCCTTGTGAGAATAGTAAAGAATACATTGACCTTCCAGACCATCCCGGCCAGCGCGGCCAGTCTCCTGGTAATAATTCTCTATTGATTTAGGAATATTATAGTGAATTACAAACCGCACATCAGGTTTGTCAATGCCCATTCCAAAGGCGATTGTAGCTACTATTACCTGAACATCCTCACCCAAAAATTCATCCTGTCTCCTTGCCCTGAGTTTTGAATCAAGGCCTGCGTGATAAGCAACGGCCTTAATACCGTTTGCCATTAACATTTGCGCAAGTTCTTCTGTTGTTTTTCTATTAAGTGTATAAATTATTCCGCTTTTGCCTTTATTCTGTGAGATGAATTTTACAATGCATTTTACTACCTGCTCTTTCTTAAGTTTAGGCTGTACTTCATAGTAAAGGTTAGACCGGTTAAATGATGAAATAAAAATTTTCGGCTCCCGAAGGACTAAGTTTTTTATGATATCGCTCTGTACTTTCGGTGTTGCTGTGGCCGTAAGTGCAATTACCGGAATGTTCGGATTAATTTCATCCATTATTTCTCTCAGCCGCCTATATTCAGGACGAAAGTCGTGTCCCCATTCGCTAATGCAATGCGCTTCATCAACTGCAAAAAAAGATATGTTGAGGCCTTTAAAAAAATCAACATTGTCTTCCCGGGTAAGTGTCTCGGGCGCTACGTAAAGCATTTTTGTTCTACCAGACGAAAGGTCGTCTTTTACAATTTTCTGCTGGCCTTTGTTTAAAGTGCTGTTCAAAAAATGTGCAATGTGATCGAAACTACTGTACCCACGAACCAGGTCAACCTGGTTTTTCATCAGTGCAATAAGTGGAGAAACAATGATAGCGCAACCTTCACTTATTAAAGCAGGGAGTTGATAGCAAAGGCTTTTTCCCCCGCCTGTTGGCATCACAACGAACGTGTCTTTACCTTCGAGAAGATTTTTAATGATATCTTCCTGTGGTTCTTTAAAACTATCGAAGCCAAAATGTTTTTGCAGGTGATCTGTAAGAAGGGCCGTCGTTGGTTGGTTGTCTGTTTTTTTAGATAAGGGTTTTACGGCCGACTTTTTGGTTTTTACTTTTGTTGTAGGCATGGTTTTCTGTTCTAGTCCACTTTATTAAAACAAATCAAAGTTAATGCAATTGACTTCCTGAAATAAGAGGGTAAATGAGTTTAACATAATAGCCCCATTTACTTTTTTTTAGTTAAGGTACGAAAGTTTAAAATACGTGAGGGAACGATTTACCCACCATCAATCTGCAATTAAGTAGGTTTGCTGTTTTTTATAAGCCCGTTTAATAAATATTAATTTTTCTATTTCATTCTTAATAAAATGGATAGCAGCAAAATAATTGCCTCTGCAAAAAAAACTATAGCGAGTGAAGCCCGTTCCATAATCGATTTGTCAGACCTTATTGACCTCGATTTTGAGAAAGCTGTGCGCACTATAAGTGAATGTAAGGGACGACTTGTAGTAAGTGGTATCGGTAAAAGCGCGATTGTTGCTCAAAAAATAGTTGCCACATTGAATAGCACCGGAACTCCTTCCTTATTTCTGCACGCAGCAGATGCTATACACGGTGACATAGGAATGGTGCAACAAGAAGATATCGTAATGATCATAAGTAAAAGCGGAGATAGTCCTGAAATAAAAGTATTAGTTCCATTAATAAAAAATTTCAAAAATATTATCATTGCAATGACTGGAAATATTCAGAGTTATCTTGCAAATTGCGCCGATATTATCTTGAATTCAACAGTTACTGAAGAGGCTTGCCCAAATAATCTTGCGCCTACCAGTAGTACGACAGCACAGGTCGTTTTGGGTGATGCCTTAGCAATTTGCCTGATGGAACAGAAAGGTTTTGGCTCTGATGAATTTGCAAAATTTCATCCAGGCGGTACAATTGGTAAGAAGTTGTACTTGCGGGTTGGAGATCTTTTTGTCAACAACGAAAAACCTTCTGTAAAAATCAATTTTTTACTAAAAGACGTAATAATAGAAATGACTAGAAAGCGTTTAGGTGCTACAGTTGTGCTTGATAATGATGATAAATTGATCGGAATAATTACTGATGGAGATCTGCGACGCATGCTTGAAAAAGATATTATACTTTCTGAGGTGAAGGCAAGGGACATCATGACTTCCAATCCAAAAACAATAGGCACAGAAGAATTTGCCGTAACGGCTCTAGATATAATGCGGAAAAAAAATATTACCCAGCTCGTGGTGATAAATGGCAATGATTATATAGGTATAATACATTTACACGATCTCATCCGCGAAGGATTTATTTAATTGACAGACTATGAATAAAAACAATTACGTCGCAATAATGGCAGGAGGTATTGGAAGCAGGTTTTGGCCAATAAGCCGCATGAATTATCCCAAACAATTTTTAGATATTCTCAACCAGGGGCGCACTTTGATCCAGGCTACATACGACCGGTTTTCACAATACATTCCACTCGAAAACATTTATGTGGTTACCTCGGTTCAGTACAGGGAGATTGTTGCAGAACAATTGCCGGAATTACCTCCGGGAAACATACTCTGCGAACCATCAAGAAAGAATACAGCGCCATGTGTTGCGTACATATCTTATAAATTAAATGAACTTAATCCCGAAAGCAATCTTATTTGCGCACCTGCAGATCACCTCATTTTAGATGACACTGCTTTTATTAAAGTAAGCCTCGATGCACTCGAGTTTACCGAGAAACATAATGCGCTTGTAACATTGGGTATAAAACCTCTAACACCAAATACAGGATATGGTTACATTCAATTTGAGCAACATTCTGTAACAGAGAATATTTATAAAGTGAAGACTTTCACCGAGAAGCCTGATATCGAACTGGCAAAAAATTTTCTCATAAGTGGTGACTTTCTTTGGAATGCAGGCATTTTTGTTTGGCGTACAAAAAGTATTCTTTCAGCTTTTGAAAAATACCTGCCTGAGATACACGAAGTGTTTGAAAGCGCAAAAAAAGCACTCGTAACTTCTGACGAACAGGAAGCTATCAACCTGATTTACCCGCTCTGTGTAAACATCTCAATTGACTATGGTATCCTTGAAAAAGCGGACAATGTTTATGTGATTCCTTCCTCTTTTGGATGGAGCGACCTTGGCACATGGGGAAGTGCTTATGAAAATCTCGAAAAGGATTATCATGAGAATGCTGTAGCTGGAAACAATGCAATACTTTTTGATTCTTCAAAGAATGTAATACATGCAGATAATGACAAGCTTATCTTGTTGCAAGGTCTTGAAGATTTCATCGTTGTTGATACCGAAGATGTTTTACTTGTATGCAAAAAAGATAAAGAACAATATATCAAAGAATATGTTGCGGAAGTAAAAAGAAACAAAGGAGAAAAATACTTGTGATAATA
>JBDTVF010000136.1:0-8464 GCA_040007325.1 Ginsengibacter sp.
TCATCACAGACACCTGCTGCAACAAGATTTTTTGCTATGTGCCTGGTTGCGTATGCAGCGCTGCGATCCACTTTACTTGGGTCTTTACCGCTAAAAGCACCGCCGCCATGTGCGCCCTTGCCGCCGTAAGTATCTACTATAATTTTTCTTCCTGTAAGACCGGTGTCTCCATGCGGCCCACCTATTACAAACTTTCCTGTAGGGTTAATGTGGTACTTAATTTTATCATTGAAGAAGTGCGCATATTGAGGATATTTCTTCTTCATTCGTGGAACCAAAATCTTCTTTATATCATCTGAAATTTTTTTCAGCATTTTAGCTTCATCACCAAAGTCATCGTGCTGAGTAGAAACAACTATTGCATCAATTCTTTGCGGCTTACCATTATCTCCATATTCAAGCGTAACCTGGCTTTTTGCATCAGGACGCAGATATTTTATTTCTTTGTTTTCCCTTCTCAAAGCCGCAAGCTCAATTAAAATAGTATGCGCAATATCAAGCGCAAGCGGCATGTAATTTTCTGTTTCGTTGGTAGCGTAACCAAACATCATTCCCTGGTCGCCTGCTCCCTGCTCTTCTTTTGTTTTCCTGTCCACACCTTGATTTATATCGGCAGACTGTTCATGTATGGCGGAGAAAATGCCGCATGAGTTTGCCTCGAACATATACTCACTTTTGGTGTATCCGATTTTCCTGATTACATCACGTGCTATTTCCTGTACATCCAGGTAAGCCTTGGATTTTACTTCGCCAGCTAATACTACCTGTCCTGTAGTTACGAGTGTTTCACATGCCACTTTACTCTGTGGGTCAAAAGCAAGGAAATTATCAATAAGGGCATCACTTATCTGGTCGGCAACTTTATCAGGGTGTCCCTCGCTCACTGATTCAGATGTAAATAAATAGGGCATGTTTGTTTTATTTTTTGAGCCGCAAAATTATGGTTTAGGGCTGATCGAACAAAATGGAATTTTGCCCACTTCAAATTGCGGTAAAATGAATTTAAAGCAAGGAGTAAACAATATGCAATCGCATCCTTTGAGGCGCGGTAGGTTGGTTGGGTTGTTGTGTACCATAAAGCTTCACCCGGCCTTCTGCTATATTATTTACTGCAAAGTTAAAGCGCGCAACCCGCTGGTTACATCTATCCACATAATCAACCGGATTGTAAATGTTATATGGAGTTCTTAACCGCAATACGGCGTTATTGCTCCCTTTGGTAACAATAGTTTGTACATACCTCGATATGTTAAAGACATATTTGCTTATAGAATTCCCCGAACCATCAGTTGCAGATTTTCTTATACCTCCAATACCTCCAAATGTGGTAAAGTTAGGCTGTCCGCTGATGTAAGTGAAGTCACATGGTATAGGGATATAGTTGCCGTTCGTTAGCGTGTCTTTCGTATCGAGATAAAGCAATTGCGGGGCAGTGAGAAAATTGTCGACAGTGTTAGGAGCATAGACTTGCTCGGCAATAAGCTCAGCATGATTTATCACCCTGTTTGATAATAATGATAGTCCCGGAATAGTAAGCGTGGCATAACTTCCCGGCGAAGTTTGAAGATAAATAAAATCATCACCTTGCGCCGGCTGAGTAACATGACTTGTAATTTCTGACGTACCTCTTTCTCTTATGATTGAATTTGCATGCCCGGATAATGAAGTAAAGGCAAAGTCATAAATCACGGTGTCTAAAACGGCAGTCGTAGATGCGAAATACATGGATAACCTTGAATCCACATTAGTAAGATCAAAATAGCTGAGCGCATTTCCACCAAAAGCTTTATCCGCAATAATGGCAAAACCTTTAAGATGTTCTTTAAAAGCGGAATCTGTTTTTAATGCATCAGTGTCGCTAAGCAACGCCTTTATAAAATTATCATCTACACGAATGCGTATTTCATTGGCTGTATTTTCAACCGCCAGGTGAATCGAGTCATCAAGATCTTTGGGAGTATAAATAGTTTCTCCTAATAGGCCCGAGTTTTCATAATCCAAAAGATCGCATGTAGTGTAGGTTGAATCCAGCTTAAAGGGAAACGTAAGTTGATACAACTGCACCTTCTGGGGTTGCATACTATCGCCGTATGAATGGGAGTAATGTAAAACAATGAAGGCCGAATCGTACTTCAACGTATCGGGAATAGAAACCGGGTAGGCAGCTGGCTTGAATTCAACATAAATATTTGCTGACGAGTTGCCGAATAAAGGATCATTATTGATAACGCCTAACGCATGCAGATCACTTGATGGTATGGAATCACACTCGGTGGTAACTGAGTCATAATTGATTGCAATCACATCAATGGTAGTGTCGAAAGTGTTGATATTATCTACCACAGGAATAAGGCCCTGACCAAGCTGGGTTGTATCTATTTTCGTGCAGTTCCAATTTAAAAGAAATAAAAATATTGCTCCTGTCAGTACAGATTTGAATCGGCATTTAAACACGTAAAAGATTAGTTTGTAGTAATAAAAATGGAGGAATAATTTAACTGCCCGCAAGGTCGGTATACAATTGTAAATAGTCTGTTAAATCTGATTCAGCATCGTATTTCAAAACCTTCTTGCCACGGACTTTGGAGAATTCGTCCGCAAGTTTTTTATCAATTTTTTCAGCTCCGAAGGTAATGGCATCCGCATAGATTGCGCCACCTCGGAACATAGCCGAATTATTACCTTCCTTATAAGGTTCCAGATCTTTATCCTTTATGTTAGGGCTAATATTGGCAATCTTAAGGAAATCTGCTCCCATCTTTTCTTTAAAGGTATTTTGCCCGATCGTGTAGATTACTTTGCAATTACTAAATACCGGCTCCTTTTTATAAGCCGTTCTTATATACATGGGAATAAGTCCGGTCATCCAACCACTGCAATGAATAATATCAGGGGGCCATCCAAATTTTTTCACCGTCTCTAAAGCTCCCTTGCAAAACAATACCGTCCTCGCTCCATTGTCAGCAAACCATTTTTCGTTTTCGTCATGAAATAACGTCTTTCTTTTAAAAAGATCTTCATTATCCAGGAAATAAATCTGGAGTCTTGCATTCGGCAAAGAGGCAACCTTAATTACCAAAGGATAATCGTCACCGTCGATTGAAACATTGATACCTGACAGCCTTACCACCTCGTGTAACCGGTGCCTGCGTTCATTTATAATACCAAAACGAGGCATTATACACCGAACCTCCATACCGCTTTCATTAGATTTTACTGCAAGCCTGTTCACGATTTCGGAAAATTCAGTCATCTCGAGGTAAGGTGACATTTCATTTGCAATAAATAAAATTCTTTTCTTTGTTGACATTTACGAGGAGTTAAATTAGCTGTATCAGTTTTTTTAACAGGCGGCGAAGTTACAATTATTTTCTTTTAATCACGCTAGGCACAATGTTGAGCCTTAATTAAAAAGGGTATGATCATATTTAAGCATTCTAAAGATTTAAAATCACATCTTAAAAAAATTAAGGCAAATAGCGTAAGTGTCGGCTTTGTGCCTACGATGGGTGCCTTGCATGCCGGGCATCTTTCCTTAATGGAAAAAAGCAAAAGTGAAACCGGTGTTACGGTATGCAGTATTTATGTAAACCCCGTTCAATTCAATAACCCTGATGACTACAAAAATTACCCGATTACGCTGGACGCCGATATTTTACTACTGGAAAAAAGTAATTGTGATATTTTATTTCTCCCGGACGATAAAGAAATATATCCTGATGAAGCATCCAAACATCAGCATTTCGACCTCGGTTATCTTGAAACAGTATTGGAAGGAGAATACCGGCCCGGGCATTTTCAGGGTGTTTGCATGGTAGTAAATAAATTACTCAATATTGTAGAACCTACTCATCTTTTTCTCGGGCAAAAGGATTTTCAACAGAGTCTCGTGATAAAAAAACTTGCCGGTTACAAACATAAAAAGCTAAAGATTATTATCGTCCCGACCCTGCGTGAACAGGGCGGCCTGGCTATGAGCAGCAGAAATATGCGGCTTAATGATGAAGAAAAAAAGATGGCGACTAACTTATATAAAACCCTTTCTCACATAAAAGATGAATTCCACCAAGCAAATTTCCATGACTTAAAAAAGAAAGCAGTGTCGCGGCTGAAACGCCTGGGATTTATAATTGATTACCTGGAAATGGCAAAAGCTGCTAACCTGGAAATTATAGACGAAGCTCCCAAGAGCAAAGGGATTATACTTTTAATTGCGGCCTATTTAAATAATGTGCGATTGATTGATAACCTCATCATAACAAAGTAATTGCGATCTCTTCGCTATCTTGTATTTGTGTATGAATAAAAAGATTATCGCAGTTTTAAAATATATTTTCTTTCTCGGCATTGGTATTTTCCTCATGTGGTGGCAGCTAAGTAAGATGACGCCCTTGCAGCGAATACAGTTTGGGGAGTCGCTGAAAAATGCCAATTATGTTGTACTTATCCCGATTGTGATAATGGCATTACTAAGTCACCTCAGCCGGGCTATGCGATGGAAAATTTTGATCGAATCAATGGGTTATCATCCTTCGACATCTAATGCATTTTATAGTACTTTATGCGGCTATTTTGCCAACACGTTTATTCCGCGTGCAGGAGAAGTTCTCCGATGTACATTGCTTGGCCGCTATGAAAAGATTCCTGTTACAAAACTCATCGGTACTATTCTAGTCGAGAGATTTTTCGATTTGTTTTGTTATTTCATTCTCATCGCGTTTACCATTTTAATACAAATAGAAACGGTAAGCAATTTTGTAAAGAAAAAAATTCTTGAGCTTTCCGGACCACAGGTAGTGATCCCGATATGGATAAAGCTATTGGTACTTATTTTATTCATTATAATAATTGTTCGCTTTATTCAGTGGCTTTTCAAAAGACATGCTAATCATCGGCACATAATTAAATTGAAAGGCATTCATATTGGCTTGAAAGAAGGCTTCAGTTCAATCCGTTATTTAAAGAAAAAGAAGTCTTTCATTTTGCACACGTTCTTCATCTGGTCTATGTATTTGCTCCAGATTTATGTTGGCTTTAGTGCTCTTGCTTCTACGTCTGCATTAGGATTACCTGCTGCATTCAGCGTTTTATCTTTGGCTACGCTAGCAATGATTGTTGCACCCGGTGGCATAGGCGCTTTTCCGGTTGCTGTGCAGCAGGTACTGCTCATTTATAAAATAGATAACATTTCTTTTGGCTGGCTGATGTGGGGTGTTACAACAGGTATAGTAATTGTTGCAGGCCTTATCAGTTTTGTATTATTAGTGTATACCAATAGAACTAAAAATGAAACAAGGATTTAAGATAGCAGAGAAAATTCTCACCATTGAAACTTTACGGCGACAACTCAGGAGATGGAAGCTGCTCGGCAAAACGATATCATTCACAAATGGCGTGTTTGATATTTTACACGAGGGACATATCAAGGTGTTGAACGAGGCGGCATCATTCGCCGATGTATTGATAGTGGGTGTAAATTCCGATTCTTCTGTAAAAAGGTTAAAAGGAAATGATCGCCCGGTGAACAATGAAAACTCGAGGGCACTTTTGCTGGCATCGCTGGTAATGGTGGATGCAGTAGCTATCTTTGACGAAGACACACCTCTCAACCTCATAAATACCGTAAAGCCTAATGTGCTCGTAAAGGGTGGCGACTACAGCATCGAAACTATTGTAGGCGCCAAAGAAGTAATGATGAATGATGGCAGCGTTAAGGTAGTTCCACTTGAAGCTGGTTTTTCAACAACGGGAACGATAGATAAATTAAAAAAATTATAGTGTAACTAAAATGGATAACCGTAGAATTATCACCAGGGATATAAGCTGGCTAGCCTTCAACGGCAGGGTACTGCAGGAGGCTGGTGACGAGACAAATCCTTTAAAGGAAAGAATTAAATTTCTTGGAATTTTTTCGAGCAACCTCGATGAATTTTTCAGAGTGCGTGTGGCCACATTGCGGCGTATGATTGAATTTGGCAACAAAACAAATATTAAGGCCAACATGCACCTTGAGGAGACCCCGGAAAAAATACTGGAAGAAATCACCCTGAAGGTCACCATCCAGCAGAACCAATTTAACCGCACATGGGCAAATATTCTTACCGAGTTGCAGGAGCAAAATATTTTTCTCGTAAATGAGAAACAATTAAATCGCGAACAGCAAAACTTTGTCCTTTCGTATTTTAATGATTCAGTAAGAAGCAATATTGTTCCATTGATGCTTGAGAGTATACAGGCCTTTCCCACTTTAAATGACAAGTCAATTTACCTGGCATGTAAACTCTCAAAAAAAGATGGAAGTATTCCGCAAAAATTCGCTTTAGTATCCGTCCCTTCAAGGTTGCCAAGATTTGTTATTTTACCTTCTACTGAACAGGGCAACTATATCATTTTACTGGAAGATATCATCAGGTTTTGCCTTCCGAATATCTTTTCCTATTTCGGTTACGATGCCTTTTCATCCAATCTCATTAAAGTAACCAGGGATGCGGAAATTGATATTGACAATGATGTTTCTACTTCATTTATTCAAAAAATAGAAAAGGGTCTCAGGAACCGGAAGAGAGGAAAGCCAGTCCGATTTGTGTTTGATAAAGATATTGACAGTGGCCTGTTGAATTACCTTATCAAGCGGTTGGGGTTATCCGAAAAAGATAATATACAATCGGGGGCGCGCATTCATAACTTCAAAGATTTTATCAATTTTCCTGAAGGAGTTTTCCAGGAAAAAAACCCGAGAAAGAAGCCTTTTATTCATCCGTTGCTGCAAAATGCTGACAGCGTTACCAGCGTGATCCTGCATCGCGATGTGCTGCTTAATTTTCCCTATCATTCATTCGATTCACTTATTGACCTCTTAAGGGAAGCGGCGATTGCACCGGATGTGGTAAGCATTAAAGTAACTTGCTACCGTCTTGCAACCCGTTCTAATATTATCAATGCTCTTACCAATGCGGTTCGTAATGGAAAGGCAGTAACCGTTATATTGGAACTCAGCGCACGCTTCGACGAAGAAGCTAATCTGGAGTGGAAAGAAGTGCTGGAAGAAGCAGGCGTGAAAGTTTTTATTGGTGTTCCTAATATGAAAGTGCATGGCAAGCTATGCCTTATTAAAAAAAGAAGTAAAAACCACACCGTCCACTACGGATTTGTAAGTACTGGAAACCTTAATGAAAAAACAGCCCGTGTTTATGGTGATCATTGCCTGCTTACGAGCGACCGGCATATTATGGCAGATGTGAACCGGATATTTAATTACCTGGAAAATCCGAAGAATGTTCAGCCATTAAAGAACTGCAACAGGCTTCTCATTAGCCCCATTGCAATGCGGAAGCAATTACACTTTTATATAGATAAAGAAATAAAAAACGCAAGGGAGGGTAAATATGCTTCGATAACATTAAAGTTGAATTCACTAAGTGATGAAGAACTGATCTTAAAACTTTATGAAGCTGCCAAGGCGGGTGTAAAGATAAGAATGGTGATAAGAGGCATTTGCTGCATGTATACTCAAAACAAAAAGTTTCAAAAAAAAGTAAAAGCCATAAGTATAGTTGATGAATATCTCGAGCATGCGCGGGTTTTTATTTTTCATTACGATGGCAAAGAGCGAACATTTATTTCATCTGCCGACTGGATGGTAAGAAACCTTGACCATCGTGTAGAGGCGGCCTGCCCTATACTTGATAAAGAAATTCAAAAAGAGCTAAAGGAAATATTAAGGATACAGCTAAATGATAATGTGAAGGCTCGGATTCTTGACAATGAACTCTCAAATGTATATGTAGAAAATGATGAAGAGAGAAAATTGCGTTCGCAAATTGAAACCTATAATTATTTATTAAATAAAAACTATACCGTTCTTGAAACTGTCAGCCATTGATATCGGAAGTAATGCTGCAAGATTGCTGATATCCGAAGTAACACCTGGCGATTCCGGAAACCCATCCTTCAATAAAATTTCATTGGTAAGAGTGCCGTTGAGGCTTGGTTTTGATGTTTTTGATACTGGTAAAATTTCTGATCAAAAGATATCACTACTTCTTTATACAATGAAAGGCTATCTTAATTTGCTACAGGCAAATGAAGTGAAATACCTGAAAGCCTGCGCCACATCTGCTATGCGTGATTCAAGTAATTCTGCGGAAATTATAGCGCTGGTAAAGAAAGAAACAGGGATCGAAATTGAAGTGATTTCGGGAAGCGATGAAGCCTCTTTTATTTATGAAAACCATATTGCAGAAAATCTTGATACGGAGCACTCTTATCTGTATATAGATGTAGGCGGCGGAAGCACAGAACTCACATTTTTCAGCAATGGAAAATTGGTATTTAAAGACTCGTACAATATTGGCACCATCAGGCTGCTCAAGGATAAAGTAAGCGATGCTACATGGGATGAGATGAAAGAAAATATCAAAAGCAAAACCAAAGGTCATAAAGAAGTGATTGCCATTGGTTCGGG
>JBDTVF010000137.1:0-8429 GCA_040007325.1 Ginsengibacter sp.
AGCTTAATAAATTTTACGACGGCGTGTGATGCGCCAGCCGTAACCTCTACATAGTAAAGTCCTGAAGGAAAATGCTTCGTGCTAAATTTAATATTACTTTCTATTCTAACGGATCTTATTGTCCTGATCACACTCCCGTAAGAATCCCGGATAACTATATCACCAGTGACTGCACCTGGATTGCGTATAGTAATTTTTGTCCAATCTGAAACCGGGTTCGCAACCATCCTTATTTGAAGATCATTATCTTTTAGAATTTTTACCCGCGCTATGTTGCTGAAAATTGCAAATCCTTTTTCATCAATGTGTTTCACACGGTAATATTTAATCTCACTCCCTGAATTTTCAATGTTGTCTTCAAATGAATAACTACCATTATTAATATTGCAATCTGCCTGTAACTCTCCGGCATTATTCCATTTAACTCCATCATCGCTGCTCTGTACATAATAACTGCCCTCGCAATAAGCAGCATCTCTATTCCAGTTTAAAGAGACACGACCGGGATTTAGTTCGGCTTTTAGTGAAATAGTACGTTCATCTAAAATTCCGGCAGCATCAAATTTGAATACCGTGATCGAATTTTTTGGCAAAGTGAATGAAGCCGGATATCCTGCTAATTGAACAGGAGCAGCGTCAAGAACGGTATAAGTTGGAAATTTATCTGAAACATTTGTTCCCTTATATTGTAGCCGCTGATAGAATGGACTGGCGATATAGTTTGAAATATCAAAATTGATCGTACGATCTATATCATCCTTGTTGAGCATAAATAAATTCAATTTATTAGTCGCATCATCGTAATCCGCAAATACTTTAATAAAATTATTGCCACTTCCTGTGCTCGAAGCATTTAATAATTCCGGGAGCATATTATTACCCCAAATCGATAGCGCCAATCCGCTTGCATTCAGATTACTATTTTTATCAAGAGCATCGTCTATATTTTGAGGAGAGGTAGTATTTGTAACCCATCGCGTATTCCAGAACAGGGCACTTTCAATTTGCGGATTTTTTAAATGCTGCCCCATAATATCAAAAACTACAAGCGAGTGACCCACGTCGTTAGTATTAGTCCAACCATTACCAAAATCAATGGCATTATATTCCGTCGTGATTATTTTTATCCTTAATTTATCTGATGGTGTGGCGTAGGTGTTAATCGAGTTCACCGCAGTCTGTGCTTCATTGAGTAAGTTAGAACTCATAGTTCTGTAAGTTTCATAACCACCCGAGTAATTGTAGATTGGATAACAACTTACCCCAAGATAGTCGATATAGCTTGCTGCATTACTTTGAAGTAAGGTCTGCCACCAAACACTACCTCTACCATTCGCAATAATTTTTATTGTGGGATCGACGGACTTCATGGCACTTGCAAAAGTGACAATATCAGCGGCATATTGTGTTGCCGAAACACATCCGTTGTAGTCGCAAAGATTCCAGCTTTCATTACCGATACACCAGTATTTAATTTTATAACCTTTGGTAATATTGGCATACTTCACCCATTCTTTAGCGTTCGTGACAAGCGTCGAAAGCAATGGTTTCTGTCCGCATGGATTTGGTATAGTATGTCCAACCGATGCACTGTAGTAAGCTGCGTCATATGCACACACTATTATGGGTTCGGCTCCTACTTGCTTATAAATAGTTACAAATTCATCAAAGTCCAACACCACCGATTTTGCTGTAGCGTAATCGCTGTTAACAAACCTGCTATCTCCGGATGGCCATTGGCAGCTACCCGTGAGTGTCATAGCCGGGGCTGCATGGGTGTATGGAGATTGTGACCACAAATAGTTATCTGACTTTTCACCGCCGGGATACCGCAAAAATTTCATGCCCATGTTTTTAAGCGCGGTTGCGGTAGCAGATTGTGTATTACTGCTGATATATGTTCCATCCATCAAATAGTTCATGTTTATGCCAATAGCATTTGGCGGTATTGTTCTTATTACATCAGTAACATCTACTGAAATATTTTGCCCAAGAATGAAAGAGGGAAATGAAGAAATTAAAGTAAATACATACAGCAACTTAAAGAGAATCTTTATACTCATTTACGCAAACTTTAGATAAATAATCCATAAGATCAGGTCATCAATTCGAATGAATTAATTTGCTTTTTCGAATGGTCAACGCTTAATGAGTTAGATCAATTTAGTGACCCGCAGAAGCGGTTAAAGTTAAGGCTAATTGGAGAAAAATGCAATCAGATAATGCCGGCAAGTTCGAGGCTTCTCTTTTTCACTTTCCTAAGCTCCATATCTTCAATTATTGGATCGGGGGTTAGAATTATGGAGGTGTTATTTTTCTTCCACCAGTCATCTTTTGCAAGATGGTCAAAATGGATCACGGCAATTAAATATTTACGCCCTTCTTCTGCATGCCACTCCTCTATCCATTCAAATTTTTCGCGGGGAACAAATTGCCAGTCATCAAAACTGATATAAAACCTTACATAAAAATCATTTGAAAGTTGATTGGGTTTATGGTAGTATAGTTTCTTATACTCGTATCTGTAATCGTAAGTAAGTGCGGAGATATCGCTCAACACTGCAGATGCAGTCGGGAAGCTACCGGCACCTTTTCCATAAAAAAATTGTTTGTCGGCAAATGAGCTTTCAATTACTACACCATTATATTCATTCTTTACAAAAGATAAATGATCATCCTGTTTTACGAATTGTGGCAAAACGAATGCAGCAACTTTTCCATTCAATAATTTTTTTGCCTGTGCCACTAATCTTATTTCATAATTCTTTTCCCGGCCAAAATTTGCATCGCCGGCGTTTACATTTTGGATACCTGTAAATAGAACATCTTTTACCGGAGTTACGATACCATAAGCATGGCAAAGTAAAATGACCCATTTATGTACAGCATCCCAGCCATCTACATCCAAAGTAGGGTCAGCTTCTGCAAAACCTAATTGCTGCGCCTGCATCAATGCGTTTTTAAAATCAAGCTTATCCTCAAACATTTTTGTGAGGATGTAGTTTGTTGACCCATTTACAATTGCTCTTAGCGAATGCAAAAGATCATTGTCATAATACTCTTCGAGGTTCCGGATAACGGGTATAGATGCACAGGCCGACGGCTCGCATAAAAATGGAAACCCTGTTTCCTTTTGCATTTGTAAAATTTCACCTAAATGTTCAGCGATCATTTTTTTGCTGGCACTTACCACAGCCTTGTCACTTTTTAACGCACGTGAAATAATTTCAAACGCAGGCTCAGATTCATTAATAACTTCTACAATCACATTGATGCTTTCATCATTAAGCAGCTCATCTTTATCAGTTGTAAACAATTCAGCAGGCGCATTTCTTTTTTTACTGGCATCCTTGATGCAAATTTTTTTAATTGTTGCATTTAATGAAGGAGTCTGTTTTAAAACTTTATATAAACCCTCACCTACTACTCCAAAACCAAATAGGCCTATCGTTAACTGTTTATGTGATGTCATTGTTATTTTATTTGTAACGAAGAAGTCGAAACTGGTTCCTCTTTTAAAAAGTTAGTAATTAATTTTTGTATTTGTTCATATTCCAACAAAAATCCATCATGGCCGTACAACGAAACAATAGATTTGAATTTTGCCCCGGGAATATTATCTGCGAGAAATTTTTGTTCATTTAATGGAAATAGAATGTCGGTTGTAATGCCAATTACCAAAGTCTTCGCTTTTATTTTCGACAAAGCTTTTTCAATACTTTCTCTTCCCCGGCCAACATTATGGGCATCCATTCCCTTGCTTAAAAAATAATAGCTAAAAGCATTAAACCTCTTCGCTAATTTCTCACCCTGGTATCTTTGATAAGATTCTGGTTTAAAATTTTGAAGATGGCCGTTATTATCTTCCGACTGGCTGGCGTGATACGTATCGTAATGCCGGTAAGATATAAGAGCAATACTCCTCGCCACCTTCATTCCCTCAATACCCGCATCGGGTTTTTTATTTTTCCATGACTCTGTCGCTTCAATGCACATCCTTTGCGATGAATTAAATGCAATGCCCCACGCTGAATGGAATGCATTTGTGGCAAGAGGAAAAATGTATTCAAAAAGCTCCGGCTCTTCAATTGCCCATTCTATACACTGTTGTCCACCCATAGAACCGCCTATTCCAATCTTAATCTTTTTAATGTATAGTTCTTTTCGCAGGAATTGATAAGCCCGGATCATATCCCGTGGTGTAAAAAAAGGAAAGTCATGGTAGTATGAATTACCTGTAGCAGGATCTACATCAAGTGGCCCGAAGCTGCCATAACAACTGCCTGGCATATTTACACAAATAATAAAATATTCACTGGGGGCAAATAATTTCCCTTCGCCTACAAGGCCGGGCCACCATTCTTCAGCTTTACTATTTGCGGTAAGCGCATGAAAGATCCAGACGACGTTATCATTTGCAGCGTTAAGACTTCCGTAGGTCGTATAGCCAAGATGAAAGCCGGGAAGTTTAATTCCCGACTCTAATTCAAATGAATGCTTATACTCGAAGATCCTTAAACGCTCAGCCATCTTTTATTTTAATATTCCCGGATTAAAAAATTTACGCTCTTATTGTGAAACCAATATTTATGCAGATTGGTTCGTTGGATCTGTGATATTATTTATCCAACAAGCTCTTTAGAAAAAACTTTATTAAAAGCCTGCTCCAGGTCTGCTTTAATATCGTCAATATGCTCAATGCCCACACTTATACGAACCTGGTTTGGCGCAACGCCGGCGGCCTTTTGTTCTTCTTCGCTAAGCTGCTCATGCGTGGTAGATGCCGGATGAATTGCAAGTGTTTTTGCATCGCCTACATTCGCGAGGTGGCTTACTAGTTTTAATGAATCAATGAATTTACTCGCATTCTCTTTACCGCCCTTCACACCGAAATTCAGGATACCGCCAAAACCTTTCGGAAGATATTCTTTTGCAAGAGAATGGTATGGGCTGCTTTTCAATCCTGGATATTCTACAAATTCTACAAGATCATGTTTCTCGAGCCATTGAGCGAGCTCTAACGCATTATCAACGTGACGCTGCATCCTTAGAGATAAAGTTTCTAATCCTTGTAATAGCAGAAATGCATTGAAAGGGCTTTGTGATGCACCAAAGTCCCGAAGGCCTTCCACTCTTGCCCGAATTGCAAAAGCAATATTTGGTAAACCAAGCGGATTCCCTTCACCAAATACATCCCAGAATTTTAATCCATGATAACCTTCTGAAGGCTCAGTAAATGCCGGGAACTTGCCATTGCCCCAATTATAATTTCCTCCATCGACTATTACACCACCGATAGTGGTGCCATGGCCGCCTATCCATTTCGTTGCTGATTCCACAACGATATTTGCGCCATGCTCCAATGGGCGAAATAAATAACCCGCCGCACCAAACGTATTGTCGACGATTAGTGGCAGATCATATTCTTTCGCGAGGTCTGCAAATTTTTTGAAGTCGGGAATATTTAATCTTGGATTACCTATTGTTTCCAGGTAAATCGCTTTTGTATTTTTATCAATATGCTTTACAAAACTTTCAACATTGTCGCCATCAGCAAAGCGAGCTTCAATACCAAGGCGTTTAAAAGCCACTTTAAATTGATTGTGAGTGCCACCATATAAATAGGTAGTTGTGACAAAATTGTCACCAGACTGCATAATATTATTGAGTGCTAAAAACTGGGCTGCCTGGCCGGAAGCCGTTGCCAACGCAGCAACGCCACCCTCAAGTGCTGCCATGCGCTGCTCAAACACATCCGTTGTCGGGTTCATTATCCTCGTGTAGATATTGCCAAACTCTTTTAAGCCAAATAAATTGGCAGCGTGTTCAGAATTTTTAAAGCCGTAAGAAGTTGTTTGATAGATAGGAACAGCTCTTGAATTTGTAGTAGGATCAATTTGCTGACCTGCATGAAGCTGTAAAGTTTCAAAATGTTGAGTGCTCATGATTTTTTCTTTAAAAATGATAAATAAAAAGATATTTCCGGGAAAAGAGGTAATGCCTTAAAGTGAGGGTAACATAAAATTATAATGCCTTACGGCATGCAGCATCCACAAATAATACTATTAATGCGTACAATAGATTGTAGAAATATGGTGGAAGAAATTTTCATTGACTTACCCAGCAAATATAGAAGGCTTTCATTTATGATTTAATTCTTTTTTAATAGTTCTGTTTATAAGTTTGTTTGATCTGTTTTAAAAGGGAACCAAAATTAAAGATTATTTTTTTTCCAAAGTATTAAGAGATTTACAATTAGTTAATGATTTGGTTTCAGTAAGGTTATAGTGGTAACGAAAAGGGAAGTACACGCAAAGATTGTCTCACATTTATTGCCGCATCAGAATATATAAAAGCAAATAAGCCGCGTGTGGTTTACATTGGCTTTGGTGAATGCGATGAAGATGCGCATAACGGAAAATATGACGATTATCTTCAACACCTTAATGAGGCGGACAAGATGATCCAGCAATTGTGGTATTATATACAGTCAACGCCTGAATATAAAGACCAATCTACTTTGATAATTACCACAGATCATGGTCGCGGTAAAAAGAAAAATAAATGGACAGAGCATGATGTGATGGTAAAAGGCTTCGGTGATACATGGATTGCAATCATAGGCCCCGACACAATGCCGAAAGGCGAAATACAATTGCCGCAGCAATTATATCAAAGGCAAATTGCTTCCACAATTTCAACATTGCTGGGCGAAAATTTTGTCGCGAATCATCCTGTGGCTAAAGCAATTGATTTCAGCGAAACGCATTAAACTGCTCAACTTCCTCCCTTACCACTTCAGGCTTTTTATCTACATTTGAGCGAACAAGATCGGTTATCCTTTAACTGGTTTCTTTAATCATTGATAATTTATTATAGTAAATAAAAAACAGCATGTCAAAATTTTCAGATCATAATTTTAAAGGTGAAAAAGTATTGATAAGAGTGGATTTTAATGTTCCTTTTGATGATAAATATGATATTACGGATGACACCCGTATGCAGGCATCTATGCCTACAATCAAAAAGATTTTGGATGACGGCGGCAGCGCCATAGTGATGTCGCATTTGGGCCGGCCAAAGGATGGGCCTTCAGAAAAGTATTCATTAAAACATCTTGTTAGTCATCTACAGGAATTACTTGGTAATAGTAAAGTGCTCTTTGCAAATGATTGCATAGGTGAAGAAGCGATTCAAAAATCGAAAGCTATAAAACCGGGTGAAGTCCTTTTGCTTGAAAATCTCAGATTTTATAAAGAGGAAGAAAAGGGTAATGAAGACTTTGCAGAAAAACTTAGCAAGCTCGGCGATGTGTATGTGAATGATGCATTTGGTACAGCTCACCGGGCGCATGCATCAACAGCCATTATTGCAAAATTTTTCCCGGGCGATAAGAAAATGTTTGGATTGCTTATGGAGCGTGAAGTTGCCAATGCAGACAAAATAATGAAAAATGCAGAGAAACCATTTCTTGCGATAATAGGCGGAGCGAAGGTTTCCGATAAAATTTTGATCATCGAAAATCTTTTGGAAAAAGCCACCGACATCATCATTGGCGGGGGCATGGCTTACACTTTTATGAAAGCCGAAGGGGGCCGAATTGGCAGTTCAATTTGCGAAGACGATCGTATTGATACCGCGAAAGAATTGATGGCAAAAGCCGGAGAAAAAGATGTCTGCCTTCATTTACCAATGGATTCCATCATAGCAGATAAGTTCGACAATAACGCAGATGTGTCAGGTGCCTTAAGTAATAACATTCCCGATGGCTGGATGGGGCTAGACATTGGACAAATGGCCTGCGAAACTTTTATAAAAGTGATCAAAAATTCCAGAACGATTTTATGGAATGGCCCGATGGGTGTTTTTGAAATGGAAAAATTTCAACATGGTACTAAACAAATCGCTTTGGCCATTGCTGAAGCAACAAAGAATGGCGCGTTTTCTTTGATAGGCGGCGGCGATAGCGTAGCTGCAATCAATAAGTTTGGGCTGTCTGATCAGGTAAGTTTTGTATCAACCGGAGGCGGCGCATTGCTGGAATATTTTGAAGGCAAAAGCCTGCCGGGCATTCAAGCCATAGAGAATAATTAACTCTTGGAATTACAATTTGTCGATGGATGATATTGCCGTTGGTATAAGTATTTCCAAAGCAATGTTTGCAAATAATATATCTTTAATTTTTTACCATAAAACAACAAACATGAAATCAAGAACAGGTCTATTTGTTATCCTCGGAATAGTAGTGCTGCTGGTGTTTTGGGGCTGTGGAGCATATAATAATCTTGTAGGTGTCGACCAGGAAGTAAAAACCAAATGGGGCAACGTAGAAACAAATTATCAGAGACGAACTGATCTTTATAGTAGTGTTATTAAAACGATTGAGGGTTCTGCAAATTTTGAAAAAAGTACCCTAAAAGAAGTAATTG
>JBDTVF010000138.1:0-8340 GCA_040007325.1 Ginsengibacter sp.
AAATTTATGATATGTCAGACGATCTCTCGGGAATTATAGAAGAAAGCAAGGCTTTAATGGAAAGGGCTATTGATCATTTCGAAACTGAACTTACAAGGATAAGAGCTGGGAAAGCAAGTCCCACGATGTTGGATGGAATAGTGGTGGATTATTATGGAAATCCTGTTCCAATAAACCAGGTGGGCAACCTTAGTGTTATGGATGCCCGGACTCTCACTATTCAACCCTGGGAAAAAAATATGCTTCAGCCAATTGAAAGGGCCATTATAGCGGCGAACATTGGAATAAATCCTCAAAACGACGGGAACATAATCAGGTTATTTCTACCACCTCTTACCGAAGAAAGAAGAAGGGAACTGGTAAAAAGAAGTAATGGTGAAGGGGAAAATGCAAAAATTGCTATAAGGAATATACGCAGGGATGCTATTGAGCAGATTAAAAAATTACAAAAAGATAGCACGATAAGCGAAGACGAATCTAGAGATGCAGAAGCAGAAATACAAGAAATTACCGATAATCATATATCACTGGTAGAAAAGCACCTTTCCTCAAAGGAAAAGGAAATCATGTCGGTGTAAACGTCCTTATCACCCATGCTCAACGAACAATTACTTATACTGATAACAACGCCACTGTATATTTTGGTAATTGGTGCTGAAATTTTACTTAGTCATCTACATGTCAAAAAATATTATTCGCTCAAAGAAACATTAGTCAATATTTATTTGTGCACGCTTAACGGTGCGATTGATTTACTTTTTCGGGTAGTATATCTCGTAATACTTACAACAATATTTGGGTTTCACTTTGTTAGTTTTGTAGCCTATCCGGTTGTGTATTGGGTTTCACTTTTTCTTTTGGAAGATCTCGCTTTTTACGTAGAACATCGTGTCGATCATTATTGCAGATTTTTTTGGGCTGTCCACGTAACGCATCATTCGTCAGAAGAATTTAATCTTACAACAGGTTTTAGATCGTCTGTTCTACAACCATTATATCGCTTCATTTATTTTTTACCGCTCGTCTTATTGGGTTTTCAACCAATTGACATTGTCTTTATGTATTCGCTTACGCAGATATACGGCATTCTCGTGCATACACAATATGTCAATAAAATGCCTGGGTGGTTTGAAGCGATCTTTGTAAGCCCTTCGCATCATAGGGTGCATCATGCGAGTAATATTCGGTATCTCGATAAAAATATGGGGATGGTTTTAATTATTTGGGATAAGCTGTTTGGAACATTCCAGGAAGAGGTAGACAATGATCCTGTGAAATATGGGCTTACTAAAAATCTGGAACAGCCGTACCATCTTTCTAACATCATATTCCACGAATGGAAAAATTTATCAGCTGACCTGCACAAAAAAATTCCTTTATCAGCTAAGGTAAAATATCTTGTAATGCCGCCAGGATGGAGCCATGACGGAAGCTCTAAAACAGCAAAACAGTTGAGAAAAGATCTCTTTCTTTCTGAAAAATCTTAATGGAGATAATACTGACCCCCATTTGCGAATGAAAATCGACTGCTAATCGGAGTGGTAGGTTACGATACATTTATCATCGCATATTATTCGTGTAAACTTAGCACTTATAATTTCTAACAACTGTTTAAAAGGAAAATGTGCTTTACACTTGCATATTAAAATAAAATTCCTCTATTCCCCGACAAAAATCTATATAAAAACAAGAAGCTGTGTACAACTTGTTTATTCAAAGAAATTTTTTTATTGTCAAAAGTGTATTTTTAATCAGCCGAAGTTGTTAACTGAATCACCTGCTTTTTATCATTAAAGTAAACTATAATGGGCGCTATCAAGCTAAAAAATATTAGTACAAGAGGAGATAAAGATTTTGATAAGCAGGATACAAAAGATAAAACAAGTAAAATTCTTGAAGAGTTGAATGACCTTCAGAATCTACTGTTTGCCGAAAACAAGCACTCCATATTAGTTGTAATACAAGCTATGGATGCAGGAGGCAAAGACGGCGTAGTACGCAACGTTTTTACCTCTATGAATCCACAAGGTGTGAATGTGAAAAGCTATAAAGCCCCTACTCCTGAGGAGCTAAGCCATGATTTTCTGTGGCGTATTCACCAGCATGCGCCTGCAAAAGGAATGATCCAGATTTTTAATCGAAGCCATTATGAAGATATATTAATCACCCGGGTGCATAAGTGGTGCGATGACGAAACCGCGAATAAACGAATGAAGGCGATCAATGATTGGGAACAGTTAATTTCAATCCATAACAATACGCACATATTGAAATTTTATCTTCACATTTCGCCGGAGGAACAACAGGAGAGGCTCGCTGAAAGAATGCATGATCCTACTAAAATGTGGAAATATAATGAGAATGATTTTGGCGAAGCCAAACTCTGGGACGTCTATATGGAAATGTATGAAGATTGTTTTGAGAATTGTAATTTAATTCCATGGACTATTGTGCCGAGTGATCAAAACTGGTATAAGGAATATGTAATTGCTTCGGCCGTGCGTGATACATTACTTGGTTTACATATGCAGTTTCCAGGTTTGAAAAAATAATATCAGCTTTTATTTTATTATCAAAAAAATAATCCCATGAGTTTTATTAAAGATTTCAAAGCCTTTGCCGTAAAGGGCAATGTTATGGACCTCGCAGTTGCAGTAATTATAGGAGCTGCTTTTGGATCAATAGTTTCCTCTTTTGTAGACGACATCATTACTCCTCTATTACTTACCCCTGCATTAAAAGCAGTGGGGGCTGAAAATATCTCTCAGTTAAAATGGGGTGAAGTAAAGTATGGTAATTTTTTATCTGCAGTCATCAAATTTATTGTAATCGCCCTGGTGATATTTTCGCTTGTGCGCTCGCTAGCGTCTTTAAAGAAAAAAGAAGAAGCGGCAGCTCCGGCCGGTCCGTCATCTACCGATAAACTTTTAATGGAAATAAGAGATGAGCTGAAAAAGGGCTGAGCCTTATTTGGATCATAAGGAAAGATTTCGGGCCCTTAAGTGCATCTGTTGCTGCTTAACTGCGGTATCAGGAAAAAAACTATTTTCGTAGGCTTATGAGTTTTTTAAAAGAAAATATTTTCCTAATCTCTCGTGAAAGCACTCCAACAGCATGAAGAAATTTTTGAGTCTAATCACCTTACTTTTGGCGGTTTCGTCTGGTATGGCTCAGGTGCAATCGAACGCCGGTATTTACCAGACGGCTACAAAAGCAAAATGGACAACCGGCGCTAGTTTTTTTGCGATTGCGGCCCAGGCTGGTAGTAAGAATTGGGCTTCAGGAAATGATTTGTTTTCGTTCTCTGCGAATACATTTGTAAATGCTCATGCCAATCTTTCAAAAAACAAATGGTATTTCGATAATACATTAATTGCTTCCTATGGATTAATAAATACTGATGAGTTTTCGACTATTAAAAATGATGACAAACTTGACATCTTTTCAACACTAGGAATACAATTAAATAAGGTTAAACATATCGTACTCGGCGCTGCGCTCAACTTTCGAACTCAATTTTCAAATGGATATGATCGTGATTACCTCAACCAGGGATTAAAAAGACGGACGTCTGGTTTTTTCGCACCAGCTTATCTCACTCTCGCTCCTGTTGGCCTGTATTATAAGAACGAAGGTTTTGAAGCGTATGGAACTTTGATTGGTTTTCGGGGAGTAATTGTGTCCAACGAGCCTTATAGTTATGTTTTCCAGGGAGGAATTATTCCGTCAAATATGGTTAATGAAAAAAATCGGGCAAATGTCGAGAGATCCGTCGCAACTATGTATGGAGTTGATCCCCAAAAAACTATTCAATACCAGGTTGGCCCTTACATTTCAGCATCCTATAATCACGAGATTTGCCACAACATTTTTTATAAAGGACGCTTAGATCTGTTTTCTGATTTCACAAATAAAAATTCAGGAAATATAGATGTATTTTCAATTAATATATTTGTATTTAAAGTAAATAGATGGCTGAGTGCATTATATAGCCTGGATATTGCTTATGATGATGACATTAAAAAGTTCGGCTATTATAAAGATCATGCTGCTTTTCAAAGCAAGTCGATTCTCGGGATTGGAATAAATACGCGTTTTGGGAGCGATAGAATTAAAAAGCATGGCGAACACGGGCAAAGAGATTAAGCAAGCTATTGAATTCAGAACCATATCATTTTACTTTCGCAAAAAGTTGAAACAAAAAAGCTACATGAGTAAAGAAGTATACCAGATTAAACTTCCCCAGTTTGAGGGACCTTTTGACCTTTTGTTATTTTTTATTGAAAGGGATGAACTGGATATTTATAATATTCCTATTACAAAGATCACCAATGAATTTCTCGACTATATTCATAAAAGCGGAGTGCTTAACATTGAACTCAGCAGCGAGTTTATCCTGTTTATAAGCACGCTTATGCGGATAAAGGCCAAAATGTTGCTTCCACGCAAGGAACTTGACGAGCAGGGTAATGAAATTGATCCACGGCAGGAACTGGTTGATAAAATACTTGAATACAAGAGATTCAAAGAAGCCTCGCTCAAAATGAGTGAGCTGGAAGCTTTGCGTATGCTAATGGTAAAGCGCGGAAATATCCAGGAAGAGCTTTCAAAAATTGGCGATGAAGCTTCGGAAGGAACAGAAATACAAACGGTTTCTTTATTCAAGTTAATGAAAGCTTTTGAGCGGGTCGCCCAACGGCTTTATGAAAAGCGACACAAGCCGGTGCATACGGTAGTGCAATATGATTATACCATGGAAGGCAGCCGAAAATATATGCTCGAGCTGGTTAAGAAAGAGAAACATGTTTCGTTTGAAAAAATATTCGATATCTCAGAAAATCGTATTCATGCTATATTTCTTTTTCTGAATTTGCTCGAGCTTATTCAGCAAAAATATTTCAGTATTATGATGGGGCAGGGCATTAATAATTTTATAATCGAATATAATGAAGATCATGTAGCCGATCAGGTGACGATCCAGCAGAACACTGTAGATGTTTCTTTAAATTAAAACAGGTTTCATCCGACAAAATAATATTGTCCTTTCAGCATCTTTAATGATTCGACTATGAAAAAAATCAGGTTATTTTTTACTATTCTCATTTTTACTTCATCTTATGTATTTGGCCAGCAAAAAAGTGACAGCGCGGTTATTGCGTCTATTGTCGCGGAGGCGACACAAAATTCTCAATTGGAAAATCTTGCTCATGACTTGTTCGATAAAATAGGGCCACGTCTGGTAGGTACTCCGAAAATGCAACAGGCGCACGATTGGGCCGTTGCAAAATATAAAGAGTGGGGCATACCTGCTCATAATGAAAAATGGGGTGAATGGCGTGGATGGGAAAGAGGCATTACCCATATAGATATGATTTCCCCCTGGGTAAAAACTTTGGAAGGAACCCAACTTGCGTGGAGCCCTTCGACTAAAGGAAAGACTATAACTGCCGGGATCATTATTCTACCATACATGGAAGATTCTATTGCATTTCAAAAATGGCTCCCTACTGTGAAAGGTAAGTTTGTAATGATCTCTATGAACCCACCGACCGGCCGGCCTGATTATAATTGGGAAGAGTTTGGCAAAAAGGAATCGGTTGAAAAAATGAAAGCAAACCGGGATTCTTTGGAAGAATTATGGCGAAAGAGAATTTCCAATACGAGTTATACAACAAGAACATTGCCGGCTATTTTAGAAAATGCAGGCGCGGCGGGTGTAATTACCAATTATTGGTCAAAAGGATTTGGAGTAGATAAGATATTTGGCGCTTATACCACTAAAGTTCCCACTGTTGATATTGGCATGGAAGATTATGGATTGTTATATCGTCTTGCAGAAGATGGATCTGCACCTAAAATCAGCATCAGAGCAGATTCCAGGGAAACCGGAATGCAGCCCACTTTTAATACTATAGGTGAAATAAAAGGAACCGAAAAACCCGATGAATATGTATTGCTCTCGGCGCATTTTGATTCATGGGATGGTGGAACCGGCGCCACTGATAACGGCACTGGTACCATCACTATGATGGAAGCGATAAGGATTTTAAAAAAAATATATCCTAATCCTAAAAGGACCATATTGATCGGTAACTGGGGAAGCGAAGAAGAGGGCCTTAATGGCTCACGTGCCTTTGTTGAGGATCATCCTGAAATAGTAAAAAATATCCAGGCGGTTTTTAACCAGGATAATGGAACCGGCAGGGTGGTAAACATCCAGGGACAGGGCTTTTTAAACTCTTACGAATATATAGGACGCTGGCTCAATTCAGTTCCTGACAGCATAAGAAATCAAATTGAAACAAGCTTCCCCGGAACACCAGGTCGTGGTGGTTCTGATTTTGCATCGTTCGTCGCTGCTGGTGCACCGGCGTTTTCTTTAAGTTCTAATAGCTGGCTCTACGGAATATATACGTGGCATACCAACAGGGATACTTATGATAAAATTGTTTTTGATGATGTGCGGAGCAACTCTATTCTTACAGCCATTCTTGCATATGAAGCCAGCGAAGATCCGGTAACAACTTCCCGTGAAAAGGCTATTTTACCTATAGATAAAAAAATTGGTGAGCCGGCGAAGTGGCCCGAGCAGAAATCACCTACGAGAATAGGCGGTGTGAATAAGTAAGGATAGGGTTTAAAATACTGAATGGAACGATTGCAACTCTATTTCGCGATCAATTTATTCACCTCGATTTTAGCCATGTCCCTTATTGCATCTGCAACATGGTTGGCATCAATTCCAATTTCATTGTACAACTCCTTTGGAGTACCATGCTCAATAATCTTATCGGGAATGCCAAGAATTTTCACCTGCGCCTGGTAGTTATGTTCAGCCATAAATTCAAGTATCGCTGAGCCAAAGCCACCTTTTATAGTGCCATCTTCTATGGTGATTATTTTTTGATAAGATCTGAAAACTTCGTGCAGTAGTTCTTCGTCAAGGGGCTTCACAAAGCGCATGTCGTAATGAGCAGGATTAATTCCTTCACTGGCAACTTCCCTGATAGCAGTGGCAGCAAAATTTCCCGGATGGCCGAAACTAAGAACAGCAATTTCTTGACCGTCTTTTAATTTGCGCCCTTTACCAATTTCGATCTCCCTCATTGGTGTTTGCCATTCAGCTTTCACAGCTGCACCTCTTGGGTAACGAATTACAAAGGGATTTGTAGTTGATTCTAACTGCGCAGTGTACATAAGGTCCCGCAATTCACTCTCGTTCATTGGGGCACTTACAATCATATTGGGAATACAGCGCATATAAGCTATATCATACGCTCCATGATGTGTAGGGCCATCTTCGCCTACCAGGCCTGCCCTGTCAAGGCAAAATACAACCGGTAGTTTTTGAATAGCGACATCATGCACCACCTGGTCGTATGCTCTTTGCATAAACGATGAATAGATATTGCAAAACACCCGCATACCTTGGGTAGCAAGACCAGCACTTAAGGTTACCGCATGCTGTTCACAAATGCCTACGTCAAAAGCGCGAGTCGGCATTTTTTCCATCATAAACTTTAATGAACATCCGCTTGGCATCGCGGGAGTCACTCCCATAATTTTATCGTTCTTCTCGGCAAGTTCAATTATGGTATAACCAAATACATCCTGGTATTTGGGCGGTTGAGGAATATCAAACTTCTTTTTGTAAATCTCTCCTGTTATTTTATCGAATAAACCGGGGGCATGCCATTTCGTTTGTTCTTTTTCAGCAAGTTCGTAACCTTTTCCTTTTACCGTTTTTATATGTAAAAGTTTTGGGCCAGGAATATCTTTTATATCTTTTAAAGTATCTACCAGCTTTGTAATATTGTGCCCGTCAATCGGCCCAAAATATCGTAGGTTAAGGGACTCAAAAAGATTACTTGTGTTGCTTAAAATTCCTTTAAGGCCTGCCTCAACCTTTGAAACAATCTTCCTCGAAAATTTCTTTGCGGGAAGCTTTCCAAGCGCTTTCCAAAAGTCATCACGAAGCTTATTGTACGTTTGAGAAGTAGTAATGTCAGTAAGGTATTCTTTTAATGCGCCTACATTTGGATCTATGCTCATGCAATTATCATTGAGAATGATCAGAAGGTTGCTTTTCTCAATACCTGCATGGTTCAATGCTTCGAAGGCCATGCCGGCAGTCATAGCGCCATCGCCAATAATAGCAACATGCCGGCGATCATCTTCACCCTTATAATGTGAGGCCATCGCCATTCCCAGAGCCGCAGATATAGACGTAGATGAATGTCCCACGCCAAAGGAGTCATACTCACTTTCGCTTCTTTTTGGGAAGCCGCTTAAGCCATTATATTTTCTGTTGGTTATAAAATTATCTCTGCGCCCGGTAAG
>JBDTVF010000139.1:0-8273 GCA_040007325.1 Ginsengibacter sp.
CTGCAGGCGCTGCGCTCGATTCCAATGAAGTTGAAAAGTTATTGAAGAAGGACGAGATATTTTACCTAAGCGAAATGATGAACTTTCCCGGCGTACTGCATGGCGATGCTGAAGTGATGAAAAAGATAGACGCGGCAAAGAAACTAAATAAACCTGTTGATGGGCATTCGCCGGGTTTGCGTGGTGAAGATGCAAAAAAATATATTGAAGCGGGAAAAGAAGGTGAGGTAGTCATAAGTACCGATCATGAATGTTTCACTCGCGAGGAAGCTTTAAACAAATTAAAATACGGAATGAAAATTCTTATCAGGGAGGGAAGTGCTGCGAAAAATTTTGAAGCGCTGATAGACTTGCTGAATGATTACCCTGATAAAATGATGTTTTGCAGTGATGATAAACATCCCGATAGTCTTGTGCAAGGCCATATCAATGATCTTTGCAAAAGAGCAGTTGCAAAGGGTGTGGATGTTTTTAATGTTTTAAAAGCAGCCTGTGTAAATCCTGTGGTTCATTATAACATGAATGTCGGCTTAATGAAGAAAGGCGATGCTGCTGATTTTATTGTAGTGAAAGATCTTTCCAATTTTGAAGTGATGGCAACATACATTAACGGGGTATTGGTTGCTGAGAAAGGCCTTTCAAAAATTTCTACTCAAAAATCTAATGTTATCAACAATTTTAATTGCAGTAAAAAGCAAGTTGCTGACTTTAGTTTTCCAATAAAAAATTTCCCCGGAGAACAATTTGCAATTGAAGCTATGGATGGGCAACTGATCACTAATAAAATTCCTATTGAACCTCTGTTTAATAAAGGATTTTATGTAAGTGACATAGATAAGGATATTCTAAAAATAGTTGTCGTAAATCGTTATAGTGATGCTCCGGTTGCAAAAGCATTTGTGAAAAATTTTGGTTTAAAAAAAGGAGCGATTGCATCTTCTGTTGCACATGATAGTCACAATATTATTGCAGTAGGTGTGGATGATGAAAGCCTGTGCCAGGCGGTAAATCTTGTAATTGAAAACATGGGCGGTATAAGTTGTGTGGATAGTTCAGCCTCTTCTGATGATGCGATCCTGCCACTTCCTGTTGCAGGCCTAATGAGCAACGAAGATGGTTACAAAGTAGCAGATGCGTATACGTCTATTGATAAAAAAGCAAAAGAATTAGGTTCGGGTTTATCTGCGCCTTTTATGACTTTATCTTTTATGGCTTTGCTAGTGATACCACACCTGAAGTTGAGCGATATGGGCTTGTTTGATGGCGACAGCTTTTCTTTTATTGACTAAATTTCATTTTGCTGAAAACTTTTCGACATATCATTTTTATAGCAGGCATCTTTTTATTTGCCGGTAGCTGTCAAAATATTTTTTCAGAAAGAAGTTCAGAAGAAACGACTAATAGTAAAATTATAGATTCTACGAGCCACTTCGCTGTGAAGGGGGTCGGATTGGTAGCCACAGTGAATGAAATTGATACCAATGCCTTTCTTGAAATAAGAAATATAAATGCCAATGCTATTGCTATTATGCCGTACGGCTTCTGTAGTGAAGAGCAGCCAGTCGTCGCTTATAATTCTCCACGGCAATGGTGGGGAGAAAAAGATATTGGTGTGGCGACATGTATAAAAATCGCAAGGGAAAAGAATTTAGCTGTAATGGTTAAGCCTCATTTGTGGATTCGTGATGGCCAATATTCCGGGCAATTTGATTTGGCAAATGATGACGCCTGGAAATTATGGGAAGATGGTTATTTGAATTATATCATTCATTTCGCAAAAATTGCTGACACAGCCGGGGCGGATATTTTCTGCATTGGGACAGAACTCGGAAATTCAATTAAAGAAAGGCCTGTTTTTTGGGATCGGCTAATCGATAGCGTTAGACAAGTGTTTCACGGTAAACTTACTTACGCTGCAAATTGGGATGATTATGATGATGTGCCTTTTTGGAAAAAGCTTGACTATATCGGCATCGACGCCTATTTCCCGCTTAGCGGTAGTAACACGCCGTCAACAGATCAGCTCGCGAAGGGCTGGCGCAAATATCTTCCGCCACTGGAAAAGATTGCTAAAGAAAACAACCGCAGGGTATTGTTCACAGAATACGGCTACCGGAATTCAAATGCATGTGCTGCCGAACCCTGGAAAGAAAATGGAAACGATGCTAATGATGTTGCACAGGCAAATGCCTACGAAGCATTTTACGAAAGCTTTTCAAATAAAAATTGGTTTGCAGGAGGCTTCGTTTGGAAGTGGTATGCAGAACATTATTTTCATAAAAAGAACAAAGTTGATTTTACGCCGCAGGGAAAGCCTGCTGCAAATGTTATAGAAAGATGGTACCGGCAAAGTCGATAGTTTTAATTGGTTAAATTTCTCAATAAGAGATATGTATCTTAACCGACCCTCAGGAAAGCGCTATTTCATATATTTGCGGACTTAAAAAATATTCATGTCAGTATTAGTAAACAGCAAGTCAAAAATTATAGTGCAGGGCTTTACCGGCACAGAAGGCACATTTCATGCAACGCAGATGATCGAGTATGGAACAAATGTAGTTGGAGGTGTTACACCCAATAAAGGTGGAACAACGCATCTTGAAAAGCCGGTGTTTAATACAGTGGAAGAAGCAGTAAAAGAAACGGGCGCTGATGTGAGTATCATATTTGTGCCCCCGGCATTTGCTGCCGATGCAATTATGGAAGCGGCTAATGCTGGTATAAAACTCATTGTATGTATTACGGAAGGGATACCTGTGCAGGATATGGTGAAAGTGAAAAATTATCTCCTTGATTCTGATTCAAGACTTATTGGTCCAAATTGCCCGGGGGTAATAACTGCAGATGAATGTAAAGTAGGTATCATGCCCGGATTTATTTTTAAGAAAGGAAAAATAGGAATAGTGTCGAAGTCAGGTACACTTACTTACGAAGCCGCCGACCAGGTTGCAAAGGCTGGTTTGGGTATCTCTACCGCTATAGGAATCGGCGGCGATCCAATTATTGGAACTACCACACGTGAAGCTGTTGAATTTTTTATGAATGATAAGGAAACCGATGGCATTGTTATGATAGGGGAGATAGGAGGTAGCATGGAAGCAGACGCCGCATATTGGATAAAAGAGAATGGAACTAAACCGGTAGTTGGTTTTATTGCCGGCCAAACGGCACCTGCAGGCAGGCGCATGGGTCATGCGGGAGCTATAGTTGGTGGAGCTGAAGATACTGCTGCTGCAAAAATGAAAATCCTCGCTGAATGTGGAGTGCATGTTGTTGCGAGTCCTGCGGATATCGGTAAAACGATGGCGGATGTGATGAAGAATAATTGACCAATAGGCTAATGTGCCGATTAGCTAATTAGTTTGCAAACCTAAAATCATTTCCATTAGCACATTATAGAATTGGCTCCTTAGCAAATTCATTCAATCCTTCCATAGGAAAGGGAAAAGAACCAATGCGAGAGCAAAGACCATCACGTCGAAGCCTGCCAGTAACAACGACACCTGAGTGAGAGCACCTTCCCGAAATACTTCTCCAAATGCAGACTTGGAAAGTTTCATCACCAACATTAACTGCGGAATAATAAGGGGGAATCCTAGGATAGCCATAACCGCAGCATTTTGTTGAGCTTTAGCAGCAATTGCTGCCATTAATGTAAAGACGAGACTTATACTAAAACCACCAAATAAGGCAACTAGTACAAATTGAAAGGAGTCAGGCACCTGGTCTCCAAACAATATCCTGAAAAGTATCAAGCTCACGACGATCATTATGAGCATCACCAGCGAACTGTAAATGAGTTTTGCTATAATAAATATCGCCGGGCTGGAAATAGAATAGAAATACAACATTCTCCCCTTACTCTCCTGCAAAAAGCTTTTAGCAACTGCATTTACGCAAACGAAAAGTTGGATCATCCAAAACAAGCCATTATACACGGTACTTTCCGGCTGCCCCATTGCCAGGTATAACACAAATATTGTGGCAGCAACATAAAGCAATATGCCGTAAAAAGTATACTGTTGCCTCAGTTCAAGCAGCAAATCTTTTTTTAAAAGAATGAAAATCTTCGACATATCAATTACTTCATTTTACCTTCTGAAATACCTTTTCGAAAGGGTAGCCTTTTTATTATTTAAATGTGGCGAATGTCAACAAAAAAACCGGCAAACTTAACATCTGGATTTAAAATTAATGGAGTAATTTAGGTTTTCCTTAACATTTCAATTCTACGCACATGAGAAAGCTTCTACTTCTCTCTTTTCTGTTTTTTTCCTGGACTCACTCTAATGCTCAGGAAGCTGTAATAGCCAAAAATCCGGATATTGTCACGGGACAGTTGATAAAGATTACGAAGGACCTCAGAAATTTTACGCTTGCCGATAAAGCAATTCCTGATGTAAGAGTGAGGGATGAAGATGGTATCATAGGTAAAGATGAAGAATTCGAAGAAGGAAGTGATCCCATTTTATATCCAACAAAAGGGTTTACCGTAGATCCGGCCCTTCAAACAGATTATCCTTCAAAACCTCACACACAATCTGCAATGAATAGGGCAATTACGGGAAATTTTGCTGGAATGCCCTATCAGCCTCTTAATCCTCCTGACCCTACAATGTGTGTCGGCCCCAATCATGTGATACAAATGATCAACGGATCTTCAGGCGCTTTGTTTAAAGTTTATAATAAAAGCGGGGGGCAGGTTGTAGTACAAACTTACCTGGATGCAATTACTGGCAAAGGTGGCTTAGGCGACCCGATTGCCTTATATGATCAGCTGGCCGATCGTTTTATACTGACTGAATTTGCAAATAAGCCTGAAACCGGTACGGAAGGATTAATCATTGCGATTACAAAAACAAATGATCCGGCTGGCCAATGGTACGTTTACTTTTTTAGCACAGGAAATACATTTCCTGACTATCCAAAATTTTCAGTGTGGCCCGATGCCTATTATGGCACCACCAATGACTTTGCTAATGCATCTAATTACTCTGGTTCTAGCGTGTATGCTTTTGACCGCGCAAAAATGATTGCGGGAAACAGCACTGCGACTATGCAAAAATTTACACTGGGAACGACGAGTAAATTTTTTTCTATGTGTCCCGTAAGTTTAGAGGGAACTTCTTTACCGCCGTCCGGTGCTGGTGGTTTAATTGCTTATATGGCCGACGATGCGTGGACTTCCACCACTGCCGATGTGGATAGTGTAGGTCTTCTTGAATTTAAAGTTGATTTTGTTACGCCATCCAATTCAAGAGTAACTGCTAAAGCTTCTTTGGCAGCCGCGGCTTACAAATCCGATATCTGTACCACCACAAGGGGTCAATGTATCACGCAACCCGGCTCATCAGTAAAGGTCGAAGCGCTTCATCAGAAAATAATGAATAAGCCTATCTACAGGAATTTTGCAGGATATGAAGGTATTGTAATGTCGCACGTGGTTGACAAAGGATCTAATATTTCCGGCGTGCGATGGTACGAACTTCGAAAGACTACAGGCAACTGGAGTGTTTACCAACAGAGCACTTATGCACCGGACAATACTCATAGATGGATGCCTGGTATTTGTTATGATGTAAATGGAAACATTGCCATAGCATATAATGTTTCTTCATCTGCTACAGGAGTATTTCCCGGTGCGAGGTATACAGGAAGACAACAATGCGATCCATTAAATACAATGACTTATAGCGAAGACGTGATCATTGCAGGTACTGCTGCAAATGGAAGTACGCGTTATGGAGATTACAACGAACTGGTTTGCGATCCTGATGGTGTTACTTTTTGGTTTACATGTGAATACAATACAACGTCCCATTGGAGTACACGGATAGCATCTTTTACCCTGGATCCTTGCAATGTTACCTGTGGTGACCCTACAGGTTTAACTTCATCTGCGATCAATAGTACAAGTGCTGCGGTAAGCTGGGTGGCAGTGCCCAATGCTCTAAGCTATGACGTAGAGTATAAATTGACTACGACATCCACCTGGACCAATGCGGCAACAGGGCTCACCGCTACAACAAAAAACATTTCAGGTTTAACCCAGGGCACAACTTATGATTGGCATGTAAGAGCAAACTGCTCCGGGGGAAGTGGAAACTATATAAGTGCACAGTTTACGACAACCATACCTTGCAGTGCGCCGGCAGGACTTACCACTTCTTCTATCACATCCACAAGTGCAAACATTTCCTGGAGCAATGCTACCGGCGCCAATAGTTATGACGTAGAGTATAAAGCAACCAGTTCTTTTACATGGATAAGTGTTGTATCAGGCGCCACTTCCACTTCGGCAAGCCTTAGTGGATTGTTAGCCTCTACCTCTTATGACTGGAGGGTCCGCTCCAATTGTTCATCAGGAAGCAGCAGCTTCAGCAGCACTCAATTTACTACATCTACAGCATCTGTTTGTAATGCTCCGGCTGGTCTTACCGCTTCATCTATAACTATCAATAGCGCCAATATTTCATGGAGCAGTGCAACCGGCGCAAACAGTTATGACGTGGAGTATAAAGCAACCAGCGCTTCCACATGGATAAGCGTGGCTAACGGAACCAAGGCTACTTCTGCAAGCCTTAGCGGATTGGCCTCTGCTACTTCTTACGATTGGAGAGTAAGATCAAATTGCTCTTCAGGAAGCAGCAGTTTCAGCCTCACACAGTTTACAACTGCATCTGCCACAGGTTGTGCTGATCCTTCGGGCCTTACAGCGTCTTCTATAACAGCAACATCAGCCAATGTTTTATGGAGCCCTGTAGGCGGAGCAATAGATTACAATCTGTTCTATAAAGCTACCAGCGTTAATAACTGGAGTCTTGGCGCAAAGAACATTGTGGGTACTTCATTTAGTCTTTCAGGTTTAACTGCATCAACAAATTATACCTGGAGGGTAAAAGCAAACTGCTCATCTGGTAGCAGTAATTATATTCTTTCCCAATTTACCACAACTGCTTCCGGTGGAAGTTGTAATCCACCGGCCGGGCTTGCATCTTCAGCCATTACTTCAACAGGAGCAAGCGTATCGTGGAGCAGCGTCAGCGGAGCTAATAATTATGATGTAGATTATAAGTTAACAACTTCCTCAACATGGACAAATTTAGCTACTGGAATTACTTCTACTTCTGCGAGCCTTAGCGGATTAGCAGCTTCAACTTCTTACGATTGGAGAGTTAGGGCAAATTGCTCATCTGGAAGCAGTTCTTATACCCTTGCGCAGTTTACAACACTTGCCGGAAACGGTTGCTCAGATCAATTTGAGCCAAATAACACTTATACAACTGCGGCAGACGTGAGTACCGGAGTAAATATAGACGCTCAAATAAGCTCCAGCGGCGATGAAGACTTTTATCGCTTTAGCAACTCACCAAGTCAAAGCAAAATCAAAGTGACACTTACGAATCTTCCGTTTGACTACGATCTGCAGCTTTTTACCAAAACCGGTTTTGTAACCAGGACATCACAAAACCCGGGAACAATGGACGAGTCAGTTATTTTGAACACCACTAACAGTGGCAGTTATATCGTACGTGTTTACAGCACTTCTGCTACATTTAGCAGCAATCAATGCTATACACTTAATATCCAGATTGGCAGCGCAAATTTTACCGCATTTGATCCGACATCTCCTTTATCTGATGCTGCAACGACTACGCTGAGAGGCGGGCTGAAAGTATATCCGATACCAGCGTCTTCTTCATTGACGGTTTCTTTTGATGCTTACAAAAGAGGTACGGCTGACCTCATAATTATCAACCGTCTTGGTCAACAAATGCTGCGGAAAACCGTAGGGGTTGATGACGGAATTAATACTACCAATTTGGATGTGAGCAAGGTAACTCCCGGCATGTATTTCTTAAAAGTGATTAATGGCAAAGAAGTGCAAATGAAAAAAGTAATGATAGGCAGATAGTTGATCAGTAATTTGAAAAGTAAAGCGGGCCTTATACAGAGGCCCGTTTTATTCACTTTTAGATGTCATGGTAAGGTTGCGCAATGCCGGCACCTTGGTTCGTAAATATCTTTTTCGCCGAGTAACACCTGGGCGCCTCCTGGCACTTTTCGGAAACTTACATTCGCAATGTTTCCGCAGATCATGCAGATGGCATGAAGCTTTGTAATATAATCAGCAATGGCAAGTAAGTCTGGCATTTGCCCGAAAGGTTTTCCCTTGTAATCCATGTCGAGCCCGGCTACAATTACGCGTATTCCCTGCAATGCAAGTTTCTCGCAAACTACAGTGATCTGATCATCAAAAAACTGTGCTTCAT
>JBDTVF010000140.1:0-8061 GCA_040007325.1 Ginsengibacter sp.
CGGATTACAGTGAATGGAAAAACAACCGCCGGGCAACAGCAATTATTTTTTCCGCAATGATGGTAGGTTTAAAAGCGGGCCTTACGTTTGGAAGCGCTATCCTCACATCGATACTCGGTCTTTATCACTATGTTCCCAACAGCAACTTACAGCCGCCTGAAGCAATCCTGGGGACAAAGATGTTGGTAAGCATATATCCATCTATTCCGTTCATCATCGGTGCATGTTTGTTATTCTTTTATAAAATAAATAAAAAAATGGAAGTGCAGATTGAAGATGATTTAAAACAAAGGCGAGGAAAATAGAATTATTGAATAATTATTTGATGACAAGCAAATGAATTAAAGGGTATACTAAATAAATTAAGCCCGAAGGGCTGATATAATTATGTAACTAAACAATAAAATATTTATAATCTACCCGGTAATAACATAACACATTACGGTATGCCCGAAGAAAATATTGAACATATAGACTCTGCTACACTGAATAAGAATGCTATTTCGCAACCACTAATTACAAATATCTACACAGCAGATCCATCTGCACATGTGTTTAATGGAAAGATTTATATCTATCCATCGCACGATGTTGATGCGGGTGAGGCATTTGATGATCTCGGCAGCCATTTCGCGATGGAAGACTATCATGTATTATCGATGGATAGCCCGGATAGCGAAGCAAGAGACAATGGCATTGCATTGCATGTGAAAGATGTGCCCTGGGCTTTAAAACAAATGTGGGCTCCCGATGCTGCTGAAAAAGATGGCAAATATTATCTCTTCTTTCCGGCTAAAGATCATGAGGGTATTTTCAGAATTGGTGTTGCGATAAGTGATTCACCAATTGGCCCATTTAAAGCACAACCACAAGCCATCAAAAAAAGTTTTTCCATTGATCCCGCTGTGTTTAAAGATGATGATGAAAGTTATTACATGTATTTCGGTGGCATCTGGGGAGGACAGTTGCAACGCTGGCGAACAGGAAGTTTTAATAGCGAGCAGGAAGAAAGTCCTGTGGCACATTTACCAAACGATGACGATCCTGCTTTGTGTGCAAAGGTGGCCAAACTCACAGATGATTTATTAGAGTTTGCAGAAGATGCAAAAGATCTTTTGATTGTTGATGAACATGGAAAGCCTTTGCTGCAGGGCGATACAGACAGAAGATTTTTTGAAGCATCTTGGATGCACAAGTATAACGGCAAATATTATTTCTCCTATTCTACAGGCGATACACATTTTATTTGTTATGCCATTGGCGACAATCCTTACGGCCCATTCACTTATGCAGGCAGAATTTTAAATCCTGTTATTGGCTGGACATCGCATCATTCAATCGTTGAGTTCAATGGCGAGTGGTATTTGTTTTACCATGACAGCAGCCTGAGTAAAGGCATAACACATCTGCGCAGCGTAAAGGTCACCAGCATGTTACATGATAAGGATGGTTTCATAGTGACCATACAACCGTATAAAGATTTTGAAGCACTTATTTAATGCAACTGATATTAAACTAAAGATTGCATGAAGAACAAGGCTAAATAAAATACAATAGGAGTTTCATGCGGTCGACTTAAATAACTTAATAACATAAGTCCATTTATAATAAATAATTTCATTTGCCCCAACAAATAAACCCAACTTATGAAAAAGTTTGTATCTACTTTATTTCTGTTTACCTCAACACATTGTTTTGCTCAAGATCACACTGATCTAAAGCTTTGGTACAATCAACCATCTGGCACAGTATGGGAAAACGCGTTACCAATTGGTAATGGAAGATTGGGTGCAATGATCTATGGGAATGTTGATACAGAAACAATCCAACTAAATGAACACACCGTGTGGAGCGGAAGCCCCAATCGTAATAACAATGAGCTATGCCTGGATTCTCTTGCAGCAATAAGACAATTAATATTTAATGGCCAGCAAAAACAAGCGGAAGTATTAGCTAATAAAACCATCATTTCTAAAAGCTCGCAAGGGCAGATGTTTGAACCCGTTGGTGATTTGCGGTTAGCGTTTGATGCGCATGAAAACTATACCAATTATTACCGTGAGTTAGATATTGAAACAGCCGTTCAGAAAACGACATTTACAATTAATGATATTAGTTATACAAGAGAAGTTATAGCATCATTTCCTGACCGTCTGATAGTAATGCATATAACGGCAAGTAAGCCAAACAGCATTTCATTTACTGCATTCTATTCAACTCCGCAACCCAAAGCAATCACAAAAGCATCAGTTGATGAGTTAATTATTTCCGGAACTACGATTGATCATGAAACTGTAGAAGGAAAAATAAAATTTAAAGGTATTGCAAAGTTTAAATTGGACGGCGGCAACATTATAGCCAGCGATACATCCATTAGCATTAAAAATGCGAATGAAGTAACGATCTACATTTCTATCGCCACCAACTTTCATAATTACAATGATATCAACGGCGACGAAAATAAAAGAGCCGAAACTTTCCTTAAGAAAGCGTATTCGAAATCGTATGCTGATATTTTAAAAGCGCATGTGGCAGCTTATCAAAAATATTTTAGCAGGGTTAAGCTTGATCTTGGAACAACTGATGCAGCCCAACTTCCAACAGATGAAAGGTTGAAGAATTTTGGTGCAATCAACGACCCGCAGCTTGTAACTATTTATTATCAATATGGCCGTTATCTGTTAATCTCTTCTTCACAGCCCGGCGGTCAGCCTGCAACGTTACAAGGCATCTGGAACAATAAATTATTTCCGCCGTGGGATAGCAAATACACCATCAACATTAATACGGAAATGAATTACTGGCCGGCGGAAAAAACTAATTTAACGGAAATGACTGAGCCGTTGATACAAATGGTCAAAGAGCTTTCTGTTACCGGTGTGAAAACCGCAAAAGATATGTATGGTGCCCGTGGATGGATGGCACATCATAATACGGATATATGGCGGATTAATGGAGCGGTTGATGGCGCTTTTTGGGGGCTTTGGCCCAATGGCGGCGGATGGCTGAGCCAGCATCTTTGGGAGCATTACTTATATAATGGTAATAAAAAATATCTCGCATCCGTCTATCCTATGTTGAAAGGTGCAGCGATGTTTTATGCTGATTATCTTATAGAACATCCGAAATATCACTGGCTGGTTATTTGCCCCGATGAATCGCCGGAAAATGCGCCAAAGGCACACGGTGGTTCATCCCTGGATGCGGGCGTAACCATGACGAACCAGATTGTTTTTGATGTATTCAGCACTGCTATTCAAGCAGCAAAAATTTTAAATAAGGACCAGGCTTTTGCTGATATGCTGAAAGAAAAGCGCAGCCATCTTGCTCCTATGCATATTGGTCAATATGGACAATTACAAGAATGGCTGGATGATGTGGATGACCCGAACGACCATCATCGCCACATTTCGCATTTGTATGGATTGTTTCCCTCCAATCAAATATCGCCATACCGCACACCGGATTTATATAGCGCAGCAAGAAATACACTCTTGCAAAGAGGCGATGTATCTACCGGTTGGAGCATGGGATGGAAAGTAAACTGGTGGGCAAAAATGCTCGATGGCAATCATGCATATAAATTAATTCAAAATCAATTGACACCCGTTGGCACAAACGAAGGCGGTGGCGGCACATACAATAATTTGTTTGATGCACATGCGCCATTCCAGATTGATGGCAACTTTGGTTGTACTTCAGGCATTACAGAAATGCTGATGCAAAGTGAAGATGGTGATTTGAATTTATTACCTGCCTTGCCCGATGTTTGGAAATCTAAAGGACATATTAGTGGTTTGCGTGCAAGAGGCGGTTTTGAAGTAATGAATGTCGAATGGAAAGATGGACAAATTGTAAAGGCAGTTATCAAATCCACGCTGGGCGGTAATCTTCGCTTAAGGCTTCCGAATGAAATGAAATTGAGTAATGGACAAACACTTAAAACGGCCGTGGGCGCGAATAGCAATCCATTTTATAAAACAGAAAAAATAGCTGGACCAATAATTTCAGAAAAAGCAAAAATAACACTACCGGAATTGAAGAAAACCTTTGTTTACGATATAATAACACAGGAGGGCAAAACGTACACAATTGTTGCGAAATAATATTTTAGTACGAAGAAGGGTTGCTTAACAGTGAAATTGAAGCTTTCAAAATAATAATTTAATATGTTGATTCACCAATGCCAACATGCAATTAAAATTGTTTCGGATATGTATGGGCACGAAGATTTCCCGTGTAATGACCCGGTTGATTTCATGAATTTTCTAAAAGTAAAGAATATCAACTTCACTAGGAAAGTCACATCAGGAGGGTACACCTGGATAAATTCCAGGTATTATTAAATTGAAACAGCATAATTCTTTTTCAGTAATAAATTCTTAAAAGAAGCATGAAAAGAATAATAACAATAATACCTGCTCTTAAATGTTCTCCAAAAAGGCTGGGCATTTCTTTTGTTTTCTTTTTGCTTGCAGGGGTTCATGCCCACGCGCAAAGCAATAAAGGCATGGCTGTTTTAATTGTTGATGGGTTCAGCAACCACGATTGGAAGCAAACCACTGCTGTAACCAAATGGATACTCGAAAAGAGCCATCTTTTTAAAGTAGATGTTTCCACCATTCCTGAAGATAGCGTTCAGCGGGAAAGCTGGCAGCCACGATTTGATAAATATGCGGTAGTAATTCAAAACACCAACAATATACAGGATCCGCGTTTACGCTGGCCCGTGCAGGCGCAACATAGTCTGGAAAAATACGTACGAAACGGTGGTGGTTTATATATACTTCATTCGGCTAACAATGCTTTTCCGCAATGGAAAGAATATGATAAAATGATAGGCCTGGGCTGGCGGCCAAAAACAACAGGCTTTGCACTGGAAATTGATTCCACTGACAAGCATATTATCCGTTATGCGCCCGGGGAAGGGGAAGGTACCGGCCATGCCGAAAGATTTAATGCTGTCATACGCATTCTTAACCGGCATCCCATTAACGAGGGTAATCCTGCTGCCTGGAAAACTGCCTATACAGAAGTATATTATTTCCCGCGGGGAGATGCGGAAAACCTAACGGTATTATCCTATGCTTACGATAGCACCGGCACGCACAAACTTTGGCCTGTTGAATGGGTGGTTGCGTACGGGAAAGGCCGTGTGTACAATTCAAGCATGGGACATTTGTGGAAGGGTGAAATCTATCCGCCTGCATATCGGTGCGTAGGTTTTCAAACAACTATGATAAGAGCAACAGAATGGCTGGCTACTGGAAAAGTTGCCTGGCCTGTACCGGCTGATTTTCCAACCAAAGATTCACTAAGCCTTAAAAATGAAACAGGATTTATGAATGCTGTTAAATAAAAAAATATTGAACAATAAATAGCGTGAAAAGCATAAAAAACGGTTGAGTATATCCTGGTTAATCCAAGGCAGATATTACCAAATTTCAAATTTCAAAACATATAAAAATGAACATTAAATCTTTTTTAGTTTTATTCGCCGCCACAATATTTAGTGGAATTTGTTTGGCGCAAACCAGCCAGACAGCAGTAATTGAGGATTTTAAACCATCAACCCTTAATCAACCCGGACAAGATTATCCGCAGGTAAATTCGCAAGGTTACGTACGATTTAAAATAATTGCGCCGAAAGCTGATAGCGTCAAAGTAAGCCTCGGGTTGGGTGGAAGAGGCGGCACAAGACTTGCAAAAACAGAGGATGGTTCCTGGATGGGTACAACCGAAGGGCCAATGGATGAAGGTTTCCATTATTATCATCTTACAGTAGATGGCGGTACATTTAATGATCCTGGTGCAAAAAATTATTACGGATCGGTACGCTGGGAAAGTGGAATAGAAATCCCTGCTCATGATCAAGACTTTTATGCGCTTAAAGATGTTCCTCATGGTAATGTGCAACAGATTCTTTTTCCCTCAAAAAGTACAAATACTTCACGCCGTGCTTTTGTATACACGCCGCCCGGTTATGAAAAAGATAAATCAAAAAAATATCCAGTATTATACCTCCAACATGGCTGGGGTGAAGACGAAACCGCGTGGAGCAACCAGGGACATGCAAATCTTATAATGGATAACATGATTGCTGCAGGAAAAATAAAACCTTTCATTATCGTGATGACATATGGCATGACCAACGAATTAAAATGGGGTCATATGAAGGATTTTAAAATTGATCCGTTTCAAACGGTTTTGGTTGATGAATTGATTCCTTATGTTGATGCTCATTTTCGTACACTTGCTGATAAGTCGCATCGTGCCATGGCTGGCCTTTCAATGGGCGGCATGGAAACACATACTATTACGCTGAATAAACCTGATGTATTCTCATACTATGCACTCCTGAGTGGTGGCACCTATACACCGGAACAACTCAAAGACCAATTAAAACCTAAACTCATCTTTATAAGTTGTGGTAGCAGGGAAAGACCCGATGGTGTTAAGAATGCTGTAGATACCCTAAAACAAGCAGGATACAATGCCGTATCATTTATTTCTGAAAATACTGCCCATGAATTTCTTACCTGGCGCCGCAGCCTGCATGAACTTGCGCCATTATTGTTTAAGGATTAACCAACATGCTTATTCAACTTCAAAAAAAGATCATCGTGATGAATTATAAATCCAGCTAAGTTTCCGGTTTAAGTAAATACAAATTCGCTTTGATTACCAACTTCATATTTTTTTATTGAAAACCGATGTGCTTACACATAGACTTCGAAGAGGAAAACTATAGCTTTTATCACTTAGTTTAATTAGAAATAAACACTGTAAAATACAGACCTTAATATAACATGAACTATAAAAATCTTCTTACAGCAACACTCTTTTTTACCATTTTAGATTTTTGTGCATTTGGCCAGGTAAAATCTCCTACTTCGTATGGGCCAGTGCCCAGCGAAAATCAGTTGATGTGGCAGCAAATGGAATACTACGCTTTTGTACATCTTTCGGTAAACACTTATACCGATAAGGCCTGGGGCAATGGCGATGAAGATCCGAAAATGTTTAATCCTGTGGACCTCGATTGCCGCCAATGGGCACGCATTTGTAAGCAAGCCGGGATGAAAGGAATTATATTGACTGCAAAACACCATAGCGGCTTTTGCCTTTGGCCATCAAAATATACAGAATACTTTGTAAAGAATTGTCCCTGGAAAAATGGCAAGGGCGATCTCGCTCGTGAAATGGCTGATGCCTGCAAAGAGTATGGATTAAAGCTTGGAATTTATTTGTCGCCGTGGGATAGAAACCGTGCGGATTATGGGAAGGCTTCATACATTACTTACTTCCGAAATCAATTGCGTGAACTCCTGACAAACTACGGAGATATTTTTGAAGTTTGGTTCGATGGAGCCAATGGTGGTTCCGGGTATTATGGTGGTGCAAATGAAACCCGTAAGATTGATCGCACTACTTACTACGATTGGAAAAATACTTATAAATTGGTACGTGAACTACAGCCAAAAATTGTAATCTGGAATGATGGGGAGACAGAGCAGACCTTCGCTGGGTGGGAACAGAAGGTGGTTATGTTGGCGACACAAAATGCCTCTTGACCTGGAGATTGATTTAGGTAAAACAGAAAATGTTAGTGGTTTCAGATACCTGCCCGATCAACCCTGGTGGGCTTCGGGCATCATTACAAGCTATATTTTCTTTGTTTCGCAGGACGGTATCCAATGGAAAAAAATTGATGAAGGTGAATTCTCCAATATTAAAAACAATCCGGTATGGCAAATAAAAACATTTGCCTCCGGAACTGCATGATACATAAGACTGCAGGCCCTACATAATACGCAAGGCAATGATAGAGTAAGGTATGCAGAGGTGGATTTGATTACTCAATGATTTAAGTTCGGTAGATGATATTTAAGTTAATGTAAGTTCACTGGCTAAAACATCTAAGAATTTTTCATTGACCTGAAAATGCAATGGTAAGGACCATCGGCAATACTAAATAAATTTATCAACATCGCTCCTCATGTAATCGAATCTGTCGCAAGCGAATTGATATTTTTTGATATTAATTGGTGGGCTAAAAAT
>JBDTVF010000141.1:0-8011 GCA_040007325.1 Ginsengibacter sp.
ACTATCTTTTAAATACTAAGACAAAGTATGTTAGGGAAGACGGGGGCACTTCAGGGAGCTTCATTCATTTATCCTGCACATTTGATGCATCCTTAACAGCGATGTTTATGCCGTTATTGTCCGGTAAGTCAATAATAATAGGGTCAAAGCATGGAGTAGAAGTGTTTGAAGACAGCAACCTGCAGAAATATGCTCCTTACGATTTTCTGAAGATAACACCAGCTCATCTGGAGTTGCTACAGCCGGTAATAAGGGATGGAGAGGGTGCTTTGCTGACGGAAAGGCTGGTAATAGGTGGAGAGGCATTACGGTTAAGTCACTTCAGTTACTATATTGATAAAGGAATAGATGTTGAGATTATAAATGAATACGGGCCGACAGAGGCTACGGTAGGGTGCATCACTTATAGTTTTTGGACGCTAAAGGACCAGGAAAAGATAAAGAACGAAATATCTATTGGCAAACCGATAGACAATGCACAGATTTACATATTGGGAAAGAATAATGAATTAGTACCGGCAGGGATAGATGGAGAGATATGTGTAGGCGGTGTCGGGGTAGCGAGAGGTTATTTAAACCGGGACGAGTTGACGGCAGAGAAGTTTATTAAAAATCCGTTCCAAAAAGAGGAAGGAGCGAGGATATATAAGACAGGGGATTTGGGGAGGTGGTTGGTTGATGGAAACATAGAATATGCCGGCAGAAAAGATGACCAGGTAAAAATACGTGGATACCGTATAGAGCTTGGAGAGATAGAGAGCAATGTGTTGCAAAGCGGAATGGTAAGCCAGGCAATGGTGGTGGCAAGAGAAGATAAGGAAGGAAATAAAAAGCTCACAGGATATGTGGTACCCACCCCGGAGTTAGTAAAAGCAAAGGAAAAAGAATTGTATTCCGTTCAGGTGGCCACGTGGAAGGAACTGTATGAAACCGAGTATGGGCAAACAGAGGGCGACGAAAGTGTAGATCCTGAATTTAATATTATCGGGTGGAACGATAGCTTTACCGGGATGGCTAATCCAGCAGAACAAATGCAGGAATGGTTGCAGGATATAGTAGAAGTAATTATGGCAGAAGACCCCGGCTATGTGCTGGAGATAGGTTGTGGAACAGGGCTGATATATTACCAGCTTGCAGGAAAAGTAAAAAAGTATATTGGAGCAGATCTTTCCCGGTCTTCTATAAATCAGATTACGCAAAGAATTAGTAAAGGGCATAGAAATTATGGGCCAACGGAACTTATGGTAGCTCCTGCCCATGAGGTTTCTCTACGAGAGGATGAACAAGTTGACACCATTATACTTAACTCAATGGTTCAATACTTTCCAGGGGAAGATTACATGAACAGTGTAATTGAGAAAAGCATATCTCTCCTAAAAGGGGAAGGGCGCATTATTATCGGCGATGTTAGGGATTACCGTTTACTTAAATTATTTAAAGCCAGGTTAAACTTAAAGAAGCTGCAGGACAAGGCAAGCATAAAGGAGTTTAAATGGATGCTGGATCAGGAAGTTCTGAAAGAAGAAGAACTTTGTTTTTCGCCTGATTATTTTTACAATTTACAGTCGCTTTATCCCAACATAACTAATGTAGAAATACAGTGGAAACATGCGTCATACATTACTGAATTAACGCTGTACCGTTATAACGTTGTTATTCATGTGGGAATTGAAAAAGAGTTTATTGAACCAGAATGGGAAAGCTGGAAGGGTAAAAATCAGAAGAATAATATTATTGAAAAGCTTGAGCAGGAAGAGGTAAAAACCCTGGCTTTAAAGGGTGTTCCAAACCCACGCTTGTGGAGGGAAAAACTGATAGATAACGCTCTAAATAATAAATCAGTATTTACAATCGGCGATATAATTACAGAAAAGCAAGATGAAGAAAGTGAAGAAATAAACAGCCTGCTGGTTACCATTGAAACATCAAAAAACTATAAGTACAGGCTTCTGGTAAATGAAGACCCTTTGAAGATGAATGTTTTTATTGAGCATAAATGTTCTTCAGGCTTCGTAAAACAAAATTATACCGAAAAGGATGCCATCAGTAAAGGATGGAATACCAACATACCATTATTTACAGATATTGGCTTTTTACTTCAAAAAGATATCAAACATTTTCTTCAGCAACGGCTGCCTGAATACATGATTCCATTGGAGTTAATATCCCTGGATCATCTGCCCCTTACTATTAATGGAAAAATAGATCGTATATTTTTAAACCAAAGAGAAGACAAAGCTGCGACAAATAAGCTTAACTATCAACCAGCGCGGACAGAAACAGAGCAGATGCTGGTAACTATCTGGGAGAAGCTGCTAAATGCAGATCGCATAGGCATATATGATAATTTCTTTGATTTAGGAGGTCATTCATTGCTTGCTACCCGAACAATATCGGCTATTCGCAAAGAATTAGACATAGAGGTAGCTATTAAAGATTTATTTATTTATCCTACCATCGCTAAGTTATCAAAGTATCTGCAGGGCCAGGCGCGGGGATCAGCGCTGCCGGCAATAGAGGTACAGGAGCGGCCTGAGCGGATACCATTATCGTTTAGCCAGGAGCGTTTGTGGTTCATAGACCAGTTGGAGGGAAGTGTTCAATACCACATACCCCAAGTATTGCGGTTAAGGGGTAATCTGAATAAAGGAACCATAAAAGATGCGTTGCAAACTATAGTCAATCGCCATGAAGTATTGCGTACAGTGATAGTTGAGGAGGAAGGACATCCGTATCAACAGGTTAAGGAAAAGGACGGCTGGGAGTTAGGTATAGTTGACGGCAGAGAATACAGGGAGAATGTAAAAGGTTTACAGCAGTGCATATATGGATTAATCAAAAAGCCATTTGATTTCTCAAAGGATTATATGTTGCGGGCTGATTTAATAGAGGTTGAAGAGCAGGAGCATGTACTGGTAGCAACGCTTCATCATATAGCATCGGATGGGTGGTCGACCTCTGTGTTGGTAAGGGAGCTTGCAGAGGTATATCGGTCTTACGTGGAGGGCCGGGAAGCCCAATTGGCTATTTTGCCGGTACAGTATGCGGATTATGCCATCTGGCAGCGGAAGTACCTTCAGGGAGAGGTCTGGGAGAAGAAGATTGGATACTGGAAAGAGAAGTTAGCAGGAGCAATGGCGCTTCAGTTACCGACAGATTATGTTCGTCCTGCCGTTCAAAGCACGAGAGGGGCTCGTGAAAATTTCAGCATAGATAAAGAAGTAAGTGAAGGGCTGCAGTTGTTAAACCGTAAAGAGGGAACGACTATGTTTATGGTATTGTTGTCGGTTGTAAAGGTGCTGTTATATCGTTACAGCGGTCAGCAGGACATAACTGTAGGGACCGCTATTGCGGGACGTCAGCAGCAGGAGGTGGAGGGTTTGATAGGATTTTTTGTCAATACGTTAGCATTGCGAGACGAAGTGATTGGAGCTGCTTCTTTTAGGAGTCTTTTGCAAAGTGTAAAGGTGACTACACTGGAGGCCTATGGACACCAGGAAGTACCCTTTGAAAGAGTAGTTGAAACGGTAGTAAAGGAAAGAGATTTAAGTAGTAGTCCGTTATTCCAGGTAATGTTTGTATTTCAGAATACGCCTGAGATACCTCGGCTTGAATTGGGGGAAGCAGCATTATCGAGGGAAACATTTTTACAAAGCACCTCTAAGTTTGATTTATCGTTTAATATAACAGAGACAAGTGAGGGCCTTAGGGGATCTATACAGTACTGCACGGCTTTGTATAAGAAGCCGACGATAGAGCGGATGATAGGCCACTTCACGGAATTACTTACATCAACCGTAAAGTTGCCTGGCGAAAAAATATCGAAGTTGCAAATGCTGACAGCAGCAGAAGAAGATCAGTTATTAAAGGCCTTCAATAATACGGCATCCGGTTATCCAAAAGATAAGACCATAACAGGTTTATTTGAAGAGCAGGCAACAAAGACGCCGCAAAGCATCGCACTGGTATATGAAGAAGAAGAGCTGACCTACAGGGAACTGAACGAAAGATCCAACCGATTGGCCCGTTATTTACAAAAGAAAGGGGTAAAAGAAGAGACGCTTGTGCCAATATGCATAGAGCGTGGAATAGGGATGATGGTAGGGATACTTGGTATATTAAAATCAGGAGGAGCATATGTGCCAATAGATCCGGAATATCCGCAGGACCGCATCAGCTATATGCTAGAAGATACCGCAGTGGGCGTGATAGTCAGCAGCAAGGCAAGTAAAGAGAAATTACCGGCAAAAGCAGGGGCGGAAATCATATTAATAGACGGAGACTGGGATGAAATAAGCAAAGAAGCAACACCGAACCTGTCTATTGGTATAGCTCCCAATAGCCTTGCCTATGTTATCTATACATCAGGCTCCACAGGCAAGCCTAAAGGAGTGCTGATAGAACACAGAAATGTGGTAAGGCTATTTCTAACTGATAAGCCATTATTTGATTTTAGCGAAAAGGATGTATGGACAATGTTTCATTCTTTCTGTTTTGACTTTTCTGTTTGGGAAATGTATGGCGCTTTGTTTTATGGAGGTCGCCTTGTAATTGTTCCGGCCAACGCGACGAAAGACACTATTCTTTTTGCTGAACTCCTTTTGAAAGAAAAGGTTACCATATTGAATCAAACGCCGTCTGCTTTTTATGTTTTACAAGATGTGTTGGTTCCTAAGACAAATCAGGTAGATATCCGATACGTCATTTTTGGTGGGGAGGCTCTTAATCCCGCAAAGGTGCGTCCATGGAAAAAATTGTATAAAAACTCACGGATCATAAACATGTACGGTATTACCGAAACTACCGTACACGTGACTTACCAGGAAATCGGGTGGGAGCAAATCGAAAATGGTAACAGTATCATTGGAAAAACGATTCCAACATTGTATGCATATGTCCTGGACAACAGTCAGAATTTATTACCTATAGGTATAGCTGGGGAATTATGTGTGGGTGGGAAGGGATTGGCTCGTGGGTATTTAAACCGGGATGATTTGACAGCCCAAAAGTTTATTACAAATCCGTTTGTTCACGAGCCTGATGCCAGGATGTACAGGTCAGGAGATGTGGGGCGTTGGATGCCGGACGGCACTATTGAATATCTCGGCAGAATGGACGACCAGGTCAAGATCAGAGGCTACCGCATTGAACTTGGCGAAATTGAGACAGTCGCTTTACAAAGCGGCCTCGTGAACCAGGTGATGGTACTTGCTCGCTCTAATAATGCAGAGGGAAAAAGATTGGTGGGATATGTAGTTTGTGAAAACAAATTAGACAGGCAATCTCTTACAGGTTTCCTGCATACCAAATTGCCTGACTATATGGTGCCTGTATCGTGGGTACAACTAGATCAATTTCCATTGACTTCAAACGGCAAAGTTAATAAGAAGGCATTGCCGGACCCCGGTGCGGCCCAACTTATAGCGAACGAATATGTAGTCCCTCGTAATGAACTTGAGTCTGGCCTCGCTGAGATATGGAAAGAGTTATTACAGGTTGATAGGGTGGGCGTCTACGATAATTTTTTCGAGTTAGGAGGGCATTCACTTTTGGTCATTATTTTAGTATCCGCCATTAGAAAAAAATTGAAAATCGAACTTGCAATTAATGACATTTTTATCTATCCCACGATAGCGGATTTTGCAGAAAATTTTATTGAAAAAATAAAAAACCCTTCTTCTCAGTCGGCAAATATTAAATACCTGGTGCCACTAAAAACCGGTGGTAATAAAGTTCCGCTTTATATTGTTTGTGGTGAAGGTGGCACGGCGCTCCGCTTTAAGCCATTTGCAGAATTATTAGATCCGGATCAACCAGTATATGCACTACAATTGCCGGTAGATACCAATGAATTAAAAAATATTCCAGGTAGCATTGAAGAAATTTCGAAATTATTTATAGACGAAATTTTGGTAAACAATCCTTCCGGGCCTTACGCGCTGGCCGGACACTGCCTGGGCGGCTTTATTGCTTTTGAAATAGCAAGACAACTTAAAGAGATTGGGAAAAAGGTACACTTACTTTCAATGTTTGATACAGTGATAAGTAAGCCTCGAAGGAAGAGAATACCATCTTTGAAAAATCTTTACCTGGTGCCTTTAAAAATCAAAAAATCAACTTTAAAAATTCTATTTAAAATAAATTTCGAATCGTTCCTTTTTAGAAAACATACCAAACATGCGATAGGGTATAAGCTTAATTCTTTAAAATTCTTGCTGTATAAAATCAGGAATAGGAAAAAGCTTAAAAGCGGAGACCTTGAATACATGGGGCTCGATGCGTTCAAAAAGCAATTTGCTTATTCGGATGCGAGCAAGAACTATGAATTAAGCCAGTACAATGACGAGATAGTACTGTTTTATGCAAAAGAGCGTTATTATTTTATGGATGTTGACAAAAAAGTTACTTTCAAAAAACTTTACCTGACTGATGAAACTAAAAACATGTGGAATAGATATTCGAATGAAATTGTAATACATGAAGTGGAAGGAGAACACTCAACAATGTTTGAACCGGCAAACTCAAATGAATTTGCACGTTTGCTGCAAACCTATCTAAACACTAATTCGTAAAATTTTAATTAAACTATAAACAATCAAATTTATTTACTATTCTAACATTTGTAATCCTCGTTCAAGTTTTTTTAAAAATAAGATCATCACAGGAATTCGTTAGATATAATAAAGGATTTAAAAAAGATTATCTACAGCTATGATAATGAATTTTTGGAGGCAGAGTACGGCAGCGTCGAAAGGAGATCCTAAACATAATATAGAACGGCTTACGCTTAAGCAACGCTTAGGAGCTTTGACTAATATTCCACGCTTTCTGAAGCTTGTTTACCAGACAAGTCCGTGGATTACTATAACAAACTCCACAATACGCCTCTGTCTTGCGGTTTTGCCTATTATTATGCTGTATATTGGTAAGCTTATAATCGATCAAATTGTAACCATAGTTAAGCATAATAATGGAGATTTTTCGCACTCGCATGTGTGGAAATATGTTATTATCGAATTTGTATTGGTGATAGTAATGAATGGGCTCACTAAGGTTGTAAACCTTTTTGATACTTTGCTCGGCGACCTTTTTGCGAATCATACTTCTTTAAAAATAATGGCTCACGCGGCAACGCTCGATCTTGACCAGTTTGAAGATTCAATCTTCTATGATAAGCTTGAACGTGCGCGGCTACAGTCTACCGGACGTGCAATGCTTTTGACCCAGGTGCTTACACAAATGCAGGATGTGATTACGATGTGTTTTCTCGCGACCGGTCTTATTCTTTTTAATCCCTGGTTCACATTCATCTTACTTTTTTCTACCATTCCATCTTTCATTGGCGAATATTATTTCAATGCAAAAACTTATTCATTGGCAAGAAGCCAAATGGCCCGCAGAAGAGAATTAGAATACATAAGTTACGTGGGAGCCAGTGACCAAACTGCTAAAGAAGTCCGCGTTTTTGATACCTCGGGTTTTTTTATGAACAGGTACCGTTCAATCTTTTTAAAATTATATAAGGATACAAGTAGCCTTGCTAAAAGAAGAACTTTGTGGGGTGTTGGTTTAACTATGCTTGGCACTATCGGGTATTACGTGGCTTTTATTTTCATTATTAGACAAGTCATTGCCGGCCTTTTGACAATTGGTAGTCTGACTTTTTTGTTAGGTTCCATAAGACAATTGGGCGGCACTTTACAAAGTGTTATTAGAAGATTTAGCACCGTTTCACAAGGGGCTCTTTATCTCACGGATTTCTTTGATTTCTTTACCATAAAGTCCAGGATGACAGTCCCTGCTAATCCACGGCCTTTTCCTAAGCCAATTAAGCATGGATTTACATTTGAAAATGTAGGCTTCCAATATATTAATACAACAAGGTGGGCTAATCGAAATCTCAATTTCACACTGCATGCCGGTGAAAAGCTTGCATTGGTGGGTGAGAATGGTGCGGGGAAAACCACGCTTGTAAAATTACTTGCCCGTTTATATGATCCAACCGAAGGAC
>JBDTVF010000142.1:0-7954 GCA_040007325.1 Ginsengibacter sp.
TAATTAAAAAATAAATTGATTTTAAAAAGTTAATATAGCTCCGTAGAGTGCTCAGCCATAGTTAGCTTTTTGTTTCAATTTCAATTAACCATTTACGTTAGTTACTTTTTTTTTCATCATTTTAAATCTGTGATCTTGCATAAAGCGTACATGTAAGAAATAAACAATTCAATAAAAAAAGTAAAATGAAAAAAATTAAATTATTGGCAATATGCTCTATGGCAATGTTGGCAGCATGTAATTCGTCAAACAAGATGAGCAAGATGGATTCAATGGACAATATGAACAAAACAGTAATGGTTGGTGGTGCTGAAATGTACCCGACTAAAAATATTGTTGAAAATGCCGTTAATTCAAAAGATCATACAACGTTAGTTGCGGCAGTCAAAGCAGCAGGCCTGGTTGAAACATTATCAGGACCTGGTCCGTTCACTGTATTCGCTCCAACTAATACAGCTTTCGATGCACTACCTTACGGTACCGTAGAAACGCTTTTAAAGCCGGAGAATAAGGCAAAGCTTACTTCGGTTTTGACATATCATGTTGTCGCAGGAAAATTGAATTCATGGGACCTTGCCAAGATGATTAAAGATGGTAATGGCTCAGCAACATTAACAACCGTTCAGGGCGAAACGCTTACTATAAAACCAAATGGCAAAGCTATAATGGTTACAGATGAGAATGGCGGAACTGCAAGGGTAACTATCGCAGACGTTAATCAAAGTAATGGTGTAATACACGTAGTTGACAAAGTATTACTGCCAAAATAAATCGGGGCTCCAATTGAAATGTGGCTTAACATTATGCCGGCAGAAATGCCGGCTTTTTTTTGGCAATCAACCTTGTCTGAAATAATAAAACTTTAAGCGACGGCCTTATTCACGAAGTCTGCAGCTTCACTTAGCAATATTGCAGATTGAACTTTTAATCCGCTCTTATCGATAAGGTCTTTGGATACTTCCACGTTGGTGCCCTCAGCCTTACGAGTCCTGGAAGAATGAGATTTAAAATGCTTACTAAATGCATCAATAAATATGATCGTGGAATGTTGGGTGAGGGTGCCCAACCAGAACGGTGGAAGCCGCTCATTATAAACTTATTTCTGACTCGCATTGATCGTTTGAGTATATCTTTAAATAGCCTTTCCTATGGCTTTTATTTGTTGCAGATTAGTAATATTACTGCTGAAATTGCAGGATGTAATCCAAAGAAGCTACTCTTTATTTTGCATCTCCGGTATAATGGTTACCAGCAAATAGCTATCCTGGAAAATGGAAAATGGAAAATCGGCATAGTATTTAGTTGCGGGAGTTTGTATTTCATATTGCTTGCCATCAACGCTGATAGTGAATTTTTTTACCTCCATATCCGGGCCTTGCTTTAGGCTGGGGCGTGTTCTAAAAATGTGCCTTATAAAAAAATACTGCCGGCTTTGCAACCTTTCATCAATGATCTCGTATAGTAATGTAAGAGAAAACAGATAGCATTCTATGCCTCAATTAATAGATGCTTTTACGATTATAGATCATTACTTCCGGCTTTTGATTGCCCTGCTTTTGTCGTTTAAAAAACTATCTTCTCGTGAGTCTTTCGTGACTTTTTCGTGATCTTTTTACAGGGACTTTATTTCTGTAAACTAAATACATATTTATTATGAACGCTATCATACACCTTAAAAAAACATTTTTATGAAACACTTATCCTTTTTAGTTACCCTGCTTATAGGGGCAGCTTTTTCAGCAAATGCGCAACAATTAAAAATTACCCGGCTTGATTATTTTAATACAGCGGACCAAATGCTGCTCGCCAATGAAATGAATGAAAGCGGCGAACCCTTTGCAGAATTTCTTGGTTATAACTTAGACGATCTCGACCCCTTCGTAAGAAACAAGCCTGATACAATTTCCTATACGCTCGGTATTGAAAACTATGAATATTCACGCTACTTCCTGGGCACAGTAAATTCCCGTTCCGGCATTGGGCTAAATTTAGTTTGGGGTCCGGCTATTGGCCAGATGGCTGCTATGGAACCAAAAGGGTTTGATGGTTCTTTTACCGGTGGCACACCAAACGGGTATAATGAAGATGATGAGCTCAGGAAAAATATTATGCACTTTGGTATGATGGCCCACTTTACACCATTTATGAATCCATGGCCGCAGTTTGGGGAATTTGCAAGTGGCAACCCACATTTCGCCCAGCCTGCTGCACCCGATTTCAAAACTAACTTTGCCAGCCTGCGGTGGGACCGCAATACGATGGATAAAACATTGACTCTTTCAGCAATGGGGCAGTCGCTTATGAAACAATACTTGTGGGCACAGGATATGCTCAGCGCCTTCCACGACTCGCAGGGCAATACCATTGAAGCCGATGGAATCGTTTCCCCCGACTCCACAGGCAATTCGCATTTCGACCCCAACAACAATGTTTTTTATGGAGGCGATGGCGCCGATGGCTTTATTGGCCCCGTACTTTTAGGGGAAGGCATTAATAAAACAAAATTTCTTATTTCCCAATTAGCATACGACGGCCATACACTTGGCAGCGTAGACCCCGCCACTTATAACCCGGCTAACGGCATTAAATATTTTCCACATAAAATTCTAGTTACGGAAACAATGGTAAGTAATTCCATGCCGCCAAAGCCCACGGCATTCAAGGTGACTGAATCTTACAGCAATCTCTTTGACCAGCTAAGCTATTTGTGGGGTACGCTCAACATGAAAAATATGATGAACCCAGCAGACTTTAGTGATGCAGCTCACAAAGCCTATAAAGTAGTATTTGACGGCGACCCATATCCTGCAGCTGCTTCTCAAACCGGTGTGCCCGGCCCTTACGACCTTATGACCGGCACAAGCAAAGTCTTGTTTTTAAACATTATGGCAATGCATTTTAATGCACAGATGGGAACATTGGTGGATAATGGCAAACTGGAGAACGGCAAACCCAGGTTAAGTAAAAGTATTACTACTATAAATGCAGGATATGCTATTACTATTTTATCAAAAATGAAAAAAGAATTTGCTGGTACGCCATTAGAAGATAGGGCTTTACAGGCAGTGAATGCAGAGGCTAATTTTATGATGCAAAATTTAAGGGATGCTGATGGAGCATACTATAGTAAATACGTAATCGGTACAGGAGCAGATGGCTTGCCAAAGGAAGCTACATCGCAGGCTGCTGCCATGCATGGCCTTTATGAAGCTTATGCGCTCACAAAAAACAGCGCTTACCTTAATGCTGCCAACGAAGCCTATGATTATTTTATCAAAAACTTTTATGTGCCCTCCATGCATGCTTTCCGCACTACAGAAAATAATGATATAGCAAACTATACCCCATACAACTTTGCAATAATTGCAGGCGGCTTACGGGCAGCTTCTATGATAGGCGGCAAGGAAGAAGCGCCACTTATATATTCCCGTTTTTTTATAAGAGTAGGTGATAAAATGCAATTGGATGAATTTGACCCAACCGGTGAAACCGGCAACGACTCGGATGGAGACGGCATTCCATTTTTGCCGCAGGAAGCACATCACCTGGCTCCCGTATGGGCTGCTGAGGCTCAACTTGACCTTAGAGATCGTTCTGATGTAAATGATCAGGCAAATGTAAAATACCGGAGAGATATCTTACGTGCAAGCTTACAGCCCAATCCGGCAAGAAATACACTCACCATTAGCACCGAAGGGCTTCAGCCAAATGTAATATCCACGTTATCTGTTATAACCGCTTCGGGAGCAGAAGTAAAAACGATGCAGGTAACTGATAAAATTACCAGGCTTAATGTTTCAGCGCTAAGGCCGGGGACTTACTTCATAAAAATTATAAGCGGAGATAAGATTATACATAAAATGTTTGTGAAAATGTAGCTGGTGGGTTTCAAAAAAAGGCATCTAAATGTTGCTTGATCTTTAAGGGTGGATTGATTATGCCGGCAGAAATGCCGGCTTTTTTTTTGCGATCAAAATTCTGTCAAATAAATAAGAAACTTTAAGCGACGGCTTTATTCACCAGATCTGCAGCTTCACTTAGCAATATTGCAGACTGAACTTTTAATCCGCTCTTATCGATAAGGTCTTTGGCAACCTCAGCATTGGTGCCTTGCAGTCTTACAATAATAGGTATACCGATTGTACCAATCGATTGATATGCATCAATAACGCCCTGGGCTACACGGTCGCATCTTACAATACCGCCAAATATATTTATAAGGATTGCTTTTACTTTTGGATCTTTTAAAATAATTCTAAAACCTGCTTCAACAGTTTGAGCATTGGCTGTACCGCCCACATCCAGGAAGTTAGCAGGCTCTCCCCCGCTTAGCTTTATCATATCCATAGTTGCCATGGCAAGGCCGGCGCCGTTAACCATACATCCTACGTTTCCATCCAACTTTACAAAGTTGAGATTAAATTTTGCTGCTTCTACTTCTGTAGGATCTTCTTCTGCAATGTCACGAAGAGAACTAATATCGGGATGACGCATTAATGCATTGTCATCGATATTCATTTTACAATCAACTGCTAATATTTTATTGTCGCTTGTTTTAAATAATGGATTTATCTCCAGCATGCTACAATCAAGGCCAACGTAGGCATTATATAAATTGGTAACAAACTTCACACAGTTTTTAAATGCATCCCCCTTTAAGCCAAGATTGAATCCAATTTTTCTTGCCTGGAACGGAAGCAGACCGCCACCCGGATGTACCCATTCTTTAAAAATCTTCTCAGGAGTATCATGAGCAACATCTTCGATATTTACACCGCCTTCCGTGCTGTACATAATTACATTCTTACCTTTTGATCTGTCTAATAAAACAGATAAGTAAATCTCTTTTACTTTTTCAGGGCCATCATAGTAAACATCCTGCGCTACTAATATTTTATTTACCTGTTTACCAGCTTCACCCGTTTGCACCGTTACAAGAGTGCCTCCTAAAATATTGCCAGCAATTTTTTTTACATCGTCAGCATTCTTGGCCACAGCAACACCTCTTTGATCAGTACCAATAATGGTTCCCTTACCTCTTCCGCCAGCATGGATCTGCGCTTTAATTACCGCGAACTTACTGCCATACTGGCTATTGATATAACGGTATGCTTCTTCCGCTTCTGCAACGGTATTGCATGCAATACCTTCCTGTATAGGCACATTATATTTTTTTAATAATTCCTTAGCCTGGTATTCATGTAAATTCATATTACGTCTTTTTGGGCGAAGATAAAGTCTAATTTATAAAATGGATAAAGTTTTGTTGCGCTAGCAGAGCATTTCATTTGCAGTTCCTGACTCGGGGCTATGCATTAAGGATTTGCTCATTTCCCACGACGCATTATATTTTCGCCTATAATCTCAATAAGCTAATTTTGCGCCCTGCGGCATTTTAAGTTTCTGAGCAACTATAACAGCGATAAAGAAAGGCATGATTGATCAAAAAAAAATAGTCATAGTATTACCAGCTTATAATGCTGCGCTCACTTTAGAACAAACCTACCAGGAGATTCCTTTCGACATAGTGGATGAAGTAATATTAGTAGACGACAATAGCAGCGATAAGACTATTGAAGTAGCACATGAATTGGGCATTTCTCATATAATAAAGCACGACAAGAATCGCGGCTATGGTGGCAATCAAAAAACATGTTACAATAGAGCCCTGGAAATCGGCGGTGATATAGTGATCATGCTGCATCCCGACTACCAATATACGCCCAAGCTAATACATTCTATGGCATATCTTATTGCAAATAATGTGTACCAGGTAGTGCTTGGTTCCCGCACATTGGGCAAGGGAGCTTTGTATGGGGGAATGCCTCTATATAAATATATATCCAACAGGGCACTTACTTTTTTTGAAAATGTAATGCTGAATCAAAAAGTGGCGGAATATCATACGGGTTACCGCGCTTTTTCACGCGAAGTGTTGCAGCGGATCAACTATGAAATAAACTCGGAAGATTTTGTTTTTGACAATGAAATGCTATCGCAAATTATTTACTTCGGGTATGAAATTGCTGAGATCACTTGCCCCACCAGGTACTTTGCAGAAGCATCGAGCATTAACCTGAGCCGAAGTATTACTTACGGACTTGGCGTATTAAAAGTATCGGTTGTACATCGGCTTTGTAAATGGGGTATCATGAAAAAAAAGATGTATGAACCTGTAGTGATTCAAGATAAGTAAAGACGGCTTTATAAAAATATAAAAGCATGAACAAATCCTTTATCCATTAAAAGTATGCAGTTAAGCAAACCACAAATCGTCACTTTCATTTTTATACTGGCAGGCCTTTTTTTTATTCCATTTCTTGGCAGGGTTCACTTATTTGATTGGGACGAAGTAAATTTTGCCGAATGTGCCCGTGAAATGATCAAAATGGATGATTACAGCCGGGTCTACATAAACTTCAAACCATTTTGGGAAAAGCCTCCAATGTTTTTCTGGATGCAGAGCACTGCAATGAAAATGTTTGGCGTGAATGAATTTGCAGCGCGGCTTCCAAATGCCATTTGCGGTATCGTGACATTGATAACTGTTTTTATTTGTGGCAGCCGCATTTACAATAAAAAATTTGGTGTGCTTTGGGCATTGGCTTTTGGCGGCTCGCTGTTTCCCAATATGTATTTTAAATCGGGAATTATAGATCCATGGTTCAACCTTTTTACCTTCCTGTCATTTTATAATTTCATATTATATCACTGGAGCAGGAACAGGTTTGATAAAGCAGGTTTAAAAAATAGTCCTGTCTATTATGTGATATGGTCGGGAATTTTCATGGGGCTTGCAGTACTAACAAAGGGGCCTGTTTGCCTAATAGTTTTTTTACTATCACTCGGCATTTATCTTATTTACAACCGCTTCCGGTTTTATTTCAACTGGTGGCATGCAATCTTATTTCTAATTATTGCAACGGCAGTTACGGCTACGTGGTATGGTTATGAAACGATTAAGAACGGGCCGGAATTCGTTAGCGAATTTTTTAAATATCAATATCGACTTTTGACAACACACGATGCCGGGCAGAAAGGATTTTTTGGATATCATTTCATTGTATTACTCGTAGGTTGCTTCCCCGCCTCATTAATAGCATTGCCCTCCTTTTTCAAAACAAAGTATACAAGTCGTTACGACAGAGATTTTAAAAAGTGGATGCAGATTTTATTTTGGGTAGTTACTCTCTTATTTACAGCGGTTCAATCGCGTATTATACACTATTCTTCCCTGGCTTGGTTTCCGCTCACTTTTCTTGCTGCCTATTCAATTTATAAATGGGATACAAGACAATTACTATATAAAAAATATGTTGGAGTTTTCATTGCCATTCTCGGCGGCATTATTGCCGTCTTCCTGCTTGCGTTTCCCTATATCGCCATGAACCTAAAACAGCTTTCCACTAAGGTTGATGGCAAATTCGAAAAAGCAATGATGCAGGCTGACGTTCACTGGAGTGGGCTTGAAGGTATTGTTGGTTTACTAATGATCTTTTCCATAATTGTTGGAATAATCTATCTTAATAAAAACAGGTTTAAGAGAGCAGCTGCAGTTTTGTTTGGTGGTACGGCGATCGTTATTTTTTTAGCTTCAGCTATTATTGTTCCTAAAGTAGAACGATACACGCAAGGCGCTGCGATAGATTTTTTTATACAAAGACAGGGCGAAGATTGTTATGTAAATACACTAGGCTACTTCAGCTATGCGCAATTGTTTTATGTAAAAAAAGAAAAACCAGTAAATCCTAAATCATACGATCAACAATGGCTCTTGACAGGTGATATTGACAAGCCTGCGTATTTTGTTTCAAGAGAAGACAGGATTGACAACTTTAAACAATACACAGACCTTAAAGTATTATATCGCAAAAATGGATTTGTATTTTTGAAACGGGATGTAAAAAAGTAAACCCGATATGTCACTCCTTATTGTACAATTGTTTGCTATTTA
>JBDTVF010000143.1:0-7921 GCA_040007325.1 Ginsengibacter sp.
ATTATTATAACAGACTTTCCGAGGCAAGCAAAAACACGTTGAATTTTCAGGGTGGGCGCATGAATGAAAATGAAGCAAAGGATTTTAAAAAAGACGAATGGTTTCCTTTGTACATCACTTTGCGTGGCTGGGATGAAAAAGCAAAAGAAGAAAACACACCGCTACCTGATCTTGATCATTACAGAACGATGATGATAGGTCATTTAATTAAAAATAATCAGCATGAGCATTGAACTTGTAGTTTTTGATATGGCAGGCACCACAGTTTCCGATAAAGGAAATGTGAATGATTTTTTTCGTGATGCCTTCTCAAATGCAGGCATGGAAGTAGATCCTGCCGATGTGAATAGCGTGATGGGTTATCGTAAAAAAGATGCAATAGAAATAATAGTTGAAAAATATAAGCCGGGTTTCCAGGATGACGAGGATTTTATCAATGCTATCCATGATGACTTTACGAAACAAATGGTGACCTTTTACGAAAATGATAAAACACTTTCTGCTTTGCCTTTTGCTGAAAAAGTTTTCCAGGAGCTGCAGAATAATAAAATAAAAGTGGCGCTTAATACCGGCTTTACAAAAGTTATAACTGTACCAATTTTGGAAAGACTTGGCTGGGATAAAGCGAGTTTTATTGATGAAGTTATATGCAGTGATGAAGTGCCTGAGGGCAGGCCACAACCTTACATGATTGAAAAATTGATGAAGGATCTTAAGATCAGTGCCCCTGAAAACGTTGCTAAAGTAGGTGATACAAAAGTGGATATAGAAGAAGGAAAAAATGCAGGTTGCGGCATGGTGATCGCAGTAACAACCGGCGCTTATACTAAAGAACAACTTGTAAAATATCATCCCGATCATATAATAGATTCGCTCGAATCGTTGCCATCATTAATCCTTTAATGGTGCGGGCAACAATATCCAAAACTCCAAATCGAAAATACAGAGATACCTATGTTGCGATCTATGCAGCTGTAATTACTTTTCTTACTTATGCTTCTGTGTATGCGTTCAGGAAACCCTTTACTGTTGGCAGTTTTGGCAATGCTCCTTTAATATTTGGAATGGATTACAAAGATGCACTGGTAATAAGCCAGGTGTTGGGATATATGCTAAGTAAGTTTTATGGAATAAAATTTATCGCTGAATTAAAACGGTTTGGAAGAGGCAAATTAATTCTCTTGCTGGTGGGTCTTTCATGGTTTTCGTTATTGCTGTTTGCGTTAATTCCGGTGCCTTATAATATTATTTTTTTATTCATCAACGGGTTTCCATTAGGTCTTCTATGGGGGATCATTTTCACTTTTGTTGAAGGTAGAAAGGCTACTGACTTTATCGGTGCAGCCCTTGCCGTTAGTTTTATTTTTTCCTCCGGCTTTGTAAAGTCAATAGGCAAATATTTGCAAGTTGATTTTCATGTTACGGATTGGTGGTTGCCGTTTCTCACAGGGTTGGTTTTTGTTATTCCGCTTCTGTTATTTGTTTACCTGCTTGAAGAAATTCCGGCCCCGTCTGTAGAAGATATGGAAAGCCGGATAGTGCGTTTACCAATGAATAAACAGGAGCGTAAAGAATTCTTTTCGACATTCAGGTATGGACTTATAATGCTGGTGATACTCTATGTATTTCTCACCATCTTCCGTGATATCCGTGATAATTTTGCAGCTGATATATGGACTCAATTGGGTTTCGGTAATGAGCCGGCAGTATTCACCGCTACTGAAATACCAATCACTATAATTGTGTTGGTACTTATCGGCAGCATGATACTGATTCGCAATAACAAAAAGGCATTGATAATAACGCATATAATAATCGTTGCTGGATTTTTGATAGCAGGCATTAGCTCGTTCATGTTCATAAATCACCTGATATCGCCTTTCGCCTGGATGACTTTGGTAGGACTTGGATTATATACCGGCTATATTCCTTTCAATTGTATACTTTTTGAAAGACTTATTGCAACATTTAAAGTAGGAGGGAATGTCGGCTTCCTGATGTACATCTCAGATTCATTTGGCTACCTTGGAAGCGTAGCCGTAATTATCAGCAAAACAATATTTGATAAAAAGCTTCCCTGGGCAACGGTATATTCGCACGGTGTTATGTATTTATCAGTTGCTGGAATTGCAGGTACATTGCTGGCGTTGCAGTACTTCAATAAAAAATATAGAACGGGCAACATTACATTAGAAGAAAATAGAATATCCGAAGCATTACCAGTTTCGGTATAGCAATATTGAAATATAATCATGGGTAAATCAGCAATTGTAATAGGTGCAGGAATAGTCGGATTGGCAACAGCGAGAGCCCTTTCACAAAAAGGATTTAAAGTCACTGTTATTGAAAGAGCGGGAAGAGCTGTCGGTGCCTCAGTAAGAAATTTTGGAATGATATGGCCGATCGGGCAACCGGATGGTGTCATGTATAATCGTGCAATACGTATCAGGAATGTATGGAAAGAAATTGCCGATGGAGCTGGTTTTTGGAAGGATGAATGCGGAAGCATGCACCTGGTATATCACGAAGATGAATGGCAAGTGTTACAAGAATTATACGAAGCATTTTCTAAGAGTGGCCGTGATGTTTCCCTGAAAACCAAAGAGCAAATTAACAATGATTTTAAAGGTGTCAATGCCAGCAATTTAATTGGAGGCTTGTTTAGCAAAACAGAATTGATCATCGATCCAAGAGAGGGCATGGCAGCATTACCATCGTATTTCAATGAAAGACTACATGTTCAGTTTTTATGGAATAAAAACGTAAGTGCTGTAGAAACGAATAAAGTTTGGGTAGGAAATGAAACGTTAGAGGCAGACATTATTTGTATTTGTTCCGGGGCTGACTTTGAAACATTATTCCCTGCAAAATTTTCTGAAATAAATATTAAGAAGTGCAAACTGCAAATGATGCGTTTTGCGAGCAACCATACTTCTTTCAGGATTGGCACCGCGATATGTGGAGGCTTGTCTTTAATTCACTATGAAAGTTTCAAAGCTGCTGCATCGCTGCCCGCACTGAAAGAAAGATACCAGGATGAAATGGATGACTATTTAAAACATGGAATTCATGTTATGGTTTCGCAAAACGGGAGTGGTGAACTTACCGTTGGCGACTCACATGAATATAGATTCACCTTTTCTCCTTTTGACGAGGCACACATCAATGACCTCATAATAAAATATCTTAACACTTTTGCCCTCACACATGACTGGAAATTAATTCAGTCATGGCATGGCATTTATCCAAAAATGCCCAACGGTAAAACAGACGTTTTCCTCGAAGCTGAGAAAGGTGTTTACATCATTAATGGCCTTGGCGGCGCCGGCATGACCTTGTCATTTGGATTCGCAGAAGAAGTTGTGGAAAATATTTCCTAAGCCGCATATCATTTCAAAAGATACCTATAGCTCATCAACCTTATCACGCATTCGCATCATAATAAAACATCCAACTCTTACCATACTTGTCTGTGACAACTCCAATCTTAGCACCACCGGGCATTTCATTTAATGGTTCTTTAACCGTTCCTCCTTTTGAAATATTGTTATAGAACTCAGTGATCTCTTCCTCGCTATCGCAGTTAAGACAAAGCGAAATGCCATCACTCTCTGTAACTTGTTTCCTGCGCATGTCCGATCCCATTAGCATGTTATTGCCGATAGTAAGCGAGGCATGCAAAATAGCGTCCTTCATAGATGGTGGCATTTGAGATGCCATAGGTGATTCGCCAACAGTAGTGAAGGTGAGCTCGCCACCGAGACAATCTTTGTAAAAGTTCATTGCCTCCCTGCATTGATCATTAAAATTTAAATAAGAATTTAATCGTGCCATGATTCGTAATTTTTTAATTAATTAATGTGATACAAAAATCGATTGATTCCGGCAAACTTAGCAGGTGACAACAGGACAACTTAAGGGGCTATTTGCGACTTTGTTATAATATTAAAACCGAAGCATTTTTCATGCTCCGGCTTTATAGCGGGTACTTCTTATAATATATGTTTGGGTCAATTTTAAAACGAAAGTTTTACTCTTTGCATTTTGTGAAATGATTTAACTCTGCGAGACTGCCATTTTCTACCGCTACGGTTGCAAAATTATTTCCATCATCAACGTTAATAATCCATACATTACGGTTGTCTTCCTGCGCTTCCACAGCTTGATTTATATCATAATCGATATATTCTCTTTTCACCATTTTGCGCACGTCGGCAGGCAAATCTTTTTCGCGTCCGTATGAAAGTAAATAGAAAAGATTTCCTCTTACATCATAAAGGCTTTTATGTACTTTATCATCTTTCATAAAGTCAACCACATATTTTTTCCCAAGTCGTGTCCATTTTGCCTCCGTTGCATCGGGAAATTTTTTTGCGAAGGCAGCCAATGTTTTTTGACTTATTCGCGATTCAGCAAGATAGCCGTCGCCGGGGAGATCGGCTAACCTATCACCGTATTCGAATTTTGTTGCAATGGTTGATTTTCTTATTGCTTGTGCGTTGGAATTATTTGCAGATAAAATAGTTATAAACAGAATCGCAAATAAATAATTGATTGTAGTTTTCATTGTTTCGATATTTTAAAATGACAGATAGTATTTACAATATCAAAACTAAAATCAAGTTGATGCATGGAGTAGCCAAACTGAGTAAGTCGCCGGTTTCATAGATATATGGAAGTTATCACCGGGTAGCTGATTACTCAATGTCGTGAAGGATAAAGCATACTAAGCAATTTGTCTTTCCTGCTTTTTGAAACATTAACAAAACTGCCGTCACTCAGTATTAAGTGGCCACCTTCTCCACGTACATATTTCACTACTTCATTCAGATTGACAATATGCGAATGGTGTACCCTAACAAAATATTTAAAATCGCTGAGCTGTTCTTCAATCTCTTTAAGCGTGCGACAGGCAACAATTTTATTTTTATTTTTAAGATAAAAGCAAGTGTAGTTGTCATTCGCATTACACCGGAGCAGTTGAGCGGCCGGTATCAATTCGAAGCCCTCTAACGTTGGTACAGCCACTTTATTAAAATCTTTATCCCTCACCTGCGACAAGAGCATTTTAAACTGGTCTGCTACCGGTGCTTGCTTTTTATCTTCAGCCTTTTTTACAGCTCTTATCAGCTCTTTCGCATCAACAGGTTTTAACAGGTAATCAAGGGCGCTGAATCTTATAGCTTGTATTGCATAGCGATCATAGCATGTTGTAAAAATGACAGCAAAAGAAATATTGTCAAGCGCACCGAGCAATTCAAACCCTGTCATACCGGGCATTTCGATGTCCAGGAAAACGAGATCGGGTTTAATTTTTTTAATGGCTTCAAGACCTTCCTGCGATGAGGTGTGTTGCGAAATGATTTGCACGCCCGGGCAATATTCTTTCAGGAGGAGACTTAATTCCTGGATCCAATGCACTTCATCGTCGACTAGTATTGCGTTGATCATGTTGAACCGGCATTTCGGTAATGCTTTGCATCGACCGTATTAATTGATAGAACCGGAAATTTTTCTTTGGGATATTGAGAAGATATTTATCGAAGATCTTTTTATTCAGCTAAAGATTCTTTGGCTTGTGTGTGGCTTATTGTATTAAAATTAAACTGTGAGGCATTCAAAAATTAGTTAAAGTTGTTTGAAGGGTAATTTAATACAACGAACAGGAAAAGAAATTGGCTCAATCAATTTTTGAAAGTCGAAATATATAATTAAACGGTTGAAGAAATAGCCGGTGACCGATTTCAATAGATAGTGGAAGATTGGTTTATAATTATTTCAGCGACAGAGTTTCCAGTGACGTGTCATGTTGCAGGAACTCCTACGAAATATTAGCTTCAGTACTTGAATGGTTAAATCTTTTATTTTGTTTTCTCTCCAGGCAGTTTAAATTCAATAATGTATTCTGATAAGTAAGGACTCTTGCCATCAAACTGGTCTTTATAAAATAATCTTGCCTTCTTGTCCAGTTTTACGGAAGTATACTTTTTTTCTTTGGCATCATCAGAGGCAAACGGCTGAAGCGATGGATACCAGATTGTATGGCCAGGTTTATCTAAAAGTAGTTTTGGAGTTGACCATTCCTGCGAATTATCTCCTTCGCCAAGATCCGCGTTTGGATTAAAAGAAATATAGATGCTGCTGCCTTTCCATGAAGGGCCTTCGGCTTTAGCCATCAGCATTACCCAACAATTCAAATAAGTATTCCAGCTAACAGAAGGTCCCCAGAAATATTTAGCGCTGGGAGAGGAGGCAGGGCCGCCACCTTCGCTTTGCGGAATTTGTAAAGATGCAACAGGTTTCCCTACACTGTCTGCGGGAGCATTAAAACCTGAGCTATTCCATCTTTTTGCTTTGCCTACGGGATTATCAAGATCTGCTAACGGAACACGTGCAATGCTTATACATTGGCCACTCCATTCCAATGAAGAATCATAGGTTGATGAATTGTATGAGCCGGGATAACCATATTCTCCATAGAAAACGTATAGATAATTGCCATTGGCAACTGCTGAAGGATCACCAACACCACCGGCAAAATTGATCCCTATATTATGCGGCCGAAGTATAAGCCTTGGCTGATAGTCCTGTAAAAGAATTCCTTTATCGCTCCAACTTTTGCCTCCATCAACAGACTTCATAATACCTATGCGGCAAACGGCAGTTTTTGTTTCAGGACCTTTAAGTCCCTGTGGCCAGTCAACATCACGGTAACCAGTTCCATTTGCAGAATCATAAGGAAGTGTAGATGGATAATTTTCGTTGTGATATAATGCAAATAACGTTTTGTCACTTTGATTAGCGGAGTCTTTATATAATGTTTCAAACCACACAGCGCCATGCAAACCGTTTGTCCCCGCAGGTGCATTAACGGGCATCGAGGGTTCAATAAATTCACCAGGGCTCTTGCTGAATACTTCATCTACAGAAGAGCCACTTGCATATTTCAGTTCATTTGCATCACCCCACAATGGGTCTTCGCCATATTTACCAGGAAATATTCTAAACGTGTCGCCAACCCATACTGTTGCCATATTACAATCGACAAATGAATTGAAAATGAATTTTTCTGAAGGTATGAGCGCTAACCCCGGCGTTTCTTTTGATTGACTTAACTTCTTTGATAACTGCTCTTTGCACGACGTGAACAACAAGGTCAGAACTACTATTGAGCAAAAAGCAACAACTTTAAATTTATTCATAAACTGAAAAGATGTTTGTTTAAAATGCATGTAAGGTGATTTGATTGTGGCTTAAATTAATCCGGGTTCATTGGTAATATTATCGTTAATGTCGCCCTCTTTTAATGTTGATCTTCTCGAACAAAAGATTCCATAAATAACGATTAATATAAAACATAAACAAGGCACCAGGTAAGAAACCTGCACGCCCATTTTATCAGCAATCATGCCTTGTATAGGCGGAAAAACCGCTCCCCCTACAATGGCGATATTTAGTAGTGCAGATCCTTTTTCAGTAAAGGCGCCGATTTTTTCAATTCCCAAACTGAATAAGGTGGGAAACATGATGGAAATAAATACGCCGAGTCCTACCATATAATATGGATTCCATGATGAGTTGGTGAACGCACATAATACCAATAAAATAATCATACCTGTTCCGAAAACCGCAACCAGCTTGCCCGCGGAAAAAAATTTGAATAAATAAATACTTGCAAATCCAATGATGGTTGCCACGACATAATACCAGGTAAGAAACTGTGCCGCCCTATCAGCACTAAATCCTGCGATGGATTTATCCTGGAGGTAATTAATAAAAAAACCTGCGGTGCATGCTTCGGCACCTACATAGAAAAACATAATGATGGCCCCCCAGAATAATTGGGGATATTTTCTTGACTCTTTTAAAATAGCAAAGAAAGAAAAGCCCTTTGCCATCTCCGGTTTAAAGGCTGGCAATA
>JBDTVF010000144.1:0-7900 GCA_040007325.1 Ginsengibacter sp.
TCATCCTGGAATGGAATGTTTTCAATACTATTGGCACCAAACATTGCGAGCTCACGAATATATTTTTCGAATTGATCCACCGTCCATGCATCCCAGGAATTCGCGGTGTTGCGATATCCAAGTTGGTGCCCCCGGATCGGATAGACAGGTGAAGTCGCAATTTCATTGGCTTTGTCAAACAAGATTTTCTTTTTCGAAAGATCCGCTGTTCGCAAGAATTCACCGATCGCAAAAATCACAGCCCTGTCATCGGCACCAATGAGCCACAGAACATTTTTTCCGTGTGCTTGAGTCGTAACTATTCTAAATCCTTCCGGTTTTTCTTCCGGAAGATTTTCTCCCGCACGTGCAGGCAACTGCACACCATTAATCTCTTTATCCTTTATAGTTGCCAATATGATTAACGGAGCGTTCGCTGATTGTAAACCAGCCGGAAGAGTAATGAAAGTGCGCCTGGTTATTTCTTCCTGCAAAACTTTTACCGCCGTTTCTCTTACAGGATGACCTATAGTTGATGAAGCAACAATAACCGCTTTACTTAAGTCGATTATTTGTGCCGATGAAGAGCCAGGGCATAGCAATGTCCAATAAAGTATAAGCGTTTTCAAAAAAGTAGTTCTATACATATTGGAGCGTCATTTTAAAGTTTCATTTTTTGTTTTACCTCGTCAGTTAATTTCACTGTCCCTTCTCGTTTTTCAAATTTGGTTTTGAGCGCCACGTAGCTTCCGTACCAAAACGAGTCTGTTTATTTTTCAATAATTCAAGTTTGTCAACTGGCGGATAATGATACATTAACCTGTTAGCACCTGCAAAGATTATAGCCGATATAAGTAAGCCTGCAAATGCTAAAACCAAACTTTTTTTATATGGCCTTTTAAAATTCTCATTCTCAGGAATCACAATGTTTTCGTGCTCCCCCGGTAATAATAGCACAAGCACCGTAGCGATTAAAGCATTTACAAAGATTGTCCATTCAGTAAGCAAGCGGGCGGGAGTGAAATGGGGCAACGCACGTTCAAAATTTGCAATAACCATTATCCAAAGAAGAAGTAGAAATATTAATTGTCCTTTCCCGAGAGATGTTTTAGGAATGACGGGTATAGGCTTTCGCAAGTGTCGTTTGACAATAACCAAACTCGCAATTACTAACAGTAACCACGATACATTAAACCATCCTTCAGGCGACGTGTGCAAAAAGTTTATACCCGGTACGCCCCCCAGTAATGGCATATCCCATTGTGCGGCTTCCGTTTTTACAGAACCATCGGGTAAAGTAATAAGCGTTTGCCAATTGGCCGGCCCCAGGGTTTTGCTCCAAACCTCCACGTTTCCGGCAATGTTGAAATAAGTGATACCGAGAAGAACAAAGAGCGTGGAAAAAATTTTGGTCCAATGGGTGGATTTAGATGCCTGAGTATTGATGCCATTTTCTAACGTTTGCATTTTTACCCTTGACGCCAGCAACGCCAAAGCAATAGCGATCGCGATGCCATTTATAAAACCGTAAGTCTGCTCAAAGAAGCTATGCCAGTTTTGACTTTCCCAATTGGCCCAGGCCTGCGAAATTTCATCGTATTTTTTGGTACCGGGCAACATACCTTTCCATATAAGAATTTTCGGATCACCAAGAGCAATCAAACTGGTTTTTATAAATTCTGCGCCGGCAAATCCGAGACCGCCGATAGTTCCGCCAATCATAGAAACCCATGCCACAGATTTTAGCTTGTTTCTCCAAAGCCAAATACTTGCACCGATAAATATTCCAAGCATACCGGCCCAATTGTCGCCCCTCGGTGGCGTCATTCTTAAGCCTCCGTAATTGGCAAATAAATTACCACCCAACACCGGAAATACGAGGAATGCAATCAGAAAGCCTGCCGCCATATAAACAAAAAATGAAGCTCCGTTTCTGAACTTTCCATAGATAAGGAAATAGATGATAATACCAACAGTTAACCCAACCAGCCAACCAACGTGTTGCGGATAATCGCTAAAAAACTGGGGCCAGTTATTCAACAGGTCAGAGGAAGCGTAAGCCGGTTGCCCTGTTGCCGGGCTTACATAAGAAGGATCGCCTTGCAAATAAGTGAGTGCTGATGCGAAACGACTTTCCCCTCCGCTTACTCTCAGCAATAGTTGTGTGCCGTAGCCGACAAGCGCGCCTCCAATACCAAAAACCGGGAGCAGCAATTTGTTGCCTTCGTTACGGCGTTGCCACAAATCGTAGACACCCATTCCCAGCAATGCGAAAACAGCAGAGAGATAATTCGAGTCGAACCAATACAGTGGATTCTCATGCCGGTGCCATGTCGAATCAAAGATCGCTTTAGGCTGCAGCCAATTTGAAAGAGGGTCTTCTATAAGATGCAAAATCATCCATGCGCCAAAGACAAAAAGTAACGGCCCGAAAATTTTGGTCAAACTTTCTTTATTTGCTACAGCTGGGAAAGCAGTACCAACAGTTCCCATTGCAGCCCATAAAAAACCCATTATGAAAAGGCACCCATATCCGTACAATTGCGAAGCAGCCTGCCCGCTTTCGGAATATGACATTACCTGCATGTAAGATTGAGAACCACCGAGGCCCCAGCCAAGTGCGCCGAAAAACGCGAAATAAGAAACACGTTGGCGCCAATCTTCCCTACCGGATAAAAGAGCGACTGTAATTGCTGCCAAACAGCCGGCAAATGCAGCCCCATGCTCGTGGCCGAAGTTTCCCCGAATGCCCCAGCCAATAGACAAAGAAAGCCCTACCAGCAACATAGTGCCCCACCGCCACGAAGGGTTTTTATTTTCCATCTTTATTCCTGAAATACTGCCTTTCATCTTATGTTTATCAAATTAACAAGCATTAAGAGTAGCCCGGAGAATGACGTCTTTATGGAATTTAATAATCTTTTTGCTTCTTTTTAATTTCAATCTCCATACTATCAATTTTTTTAAGTGTAATAATAGGTTTGGCAGCTTGCCCAGGTAAAGGAGGCCTGTTGCTTACTGCTCCGGGTCGTGCATACCAAAACACTACCGAAGAATAAGAAAGGAAATCCCAGGGATTGCGGATATCCACTCCGGGAGAAGCTTCCATATCAAATACTAATTTATTGGTAAAAGGAATTGCGTCCAATTCTCTGACCAGCGTGCAAATAGTAAATCCACGAACACCTTGTCTTCGATCCGTGGCTGAACCTACTTCTATATTGGCCAAATAAGGATGACTGAACACATCATCTTTATTTGGATTTTCGCCACCTGCCCATCCATAATAATCTTCGGTACCGGTGCCAAAATGTGTTGGAAATTTTTTATCCGAGGCATGATCCCGAATATGATTCGGCATCAACACAAATGCACTTATCGTACATCTTTTTTTTTCGGTTAGCCATTGAAAAGAGCTTACAACAATATTTTTAAAATCATCTTTTCCAGGGGGATGCCCCCAATTATAGATTGTTCCGGTCAAAAACTCAGTAAGATATTTTTGAATCATTGATAAAAATAAAATTTTATTTTTAGAATTGTATTTTACAAAAACTGTTGGCGGGGACGCAAACAGCAGCAGGAGTCAAAAAAAAATTGGCGGTTGGGAAAGGGTTACCTTGGTCATTACATTCAACATTTAATCCCAAATTCATCTTGACCTTTAACATAGACCATACTCACTGGCGATTGCAAAATCTACATCTGAGAAAAAGTTAGAAATGACAACATCATTATTAACAATTTTATATTTTTAGGAGCGATAAACTACTTATTACGCTATTAAAAATAATTGATGTGATGGCCACCGTACTAACTTCCATATTTATTCTTTCCGCTCTTGGTCTTCTCCTGATTAGCCCGAAGTCCAACCATCGCCGTTGCGTGTTGGTGCGAATGGTTTTGTAACCTGGCAATCACCAACAAGCCGGCAGAACGATCACATACAAATACAGTTAAAGCTTTTCAGCATTTCATTAACTTAGCAATCAAAAGAATATCACAACACACCATACAAAATATTTTGCTACAGTAGCCGGGGGTGGAAACATCTTTTTTATGCATTTTACCGATGTAATGACTATTGAATCAACTCGTCAGCTTGAACACTTTTAGAATCTATTATAATGAAATATGAAGAGTTTGTAATAAAGTTCAACAAGCAAGTCTTTAGTCTTGCTTATAATAAACAGTTGATTTTAGCAGTTGAGGTATGCAAAAAACTCTATTTGGATTATGTGGCATTTGCACAAAAATATGAGTGGGGTAACCCTGACATTTTACTTGACGCAATTCAAATTGCAGAACAATCGAAAACCCAACCCGCTGACAAAACTTTTATTGAGCAAATATTAAAAAAGGTTGATGAAGTCATTCCCGACATGGATGATTTTGGAGGTGATATATTGGGATCGTATGCTTTAAATGCGGGTGTTGCCGTTTGTGAAACTCTTTCATTTTTGATAGACAGGAATCCAAAACATATTTACCACATTGGCACTTGCCTGACTGATACAGTCGACTTTAAACTTCAGGAAAACAAAGATTTAGCTGAAGAACAAATTGATAAAAATCCGCTCATGATTGAAACCAGAAACTTTTTGATAGAGCAATCAAGGTAACTGACTACTCCCGAGCCGTGTATCTCGGCAAGATATAGGAAAGCAGGAAATGCCGACGAATTAAAAAACCGATTGCTTAATTGCAACTTACCCGTAAAACTTAACAAAGTAAACATGCAGCAATGTTCCGTATAACATAGTCAACAAAGAATTCTATTACCGGCAAGCAGGGGGAATAATGTTTAATAAAAGAACAGTAAAGCTGGGCGGGTTTGTTCTCCAACTGCACAAAGGCTAAGAGATACATACACCGCGGAGAGTAAACTAACGAATAACCTATTCATGAAAACAGGCATTGGTTTAAAATTAAAAATTATCATCGCTCTTATAGTTGCGGCGAATTGTCCCTTCAACATCTTTTCCCAAACCATTAGTGATTATCACGCTGACTCACTTCCCCGGTTAAATGTTAGTAGCCGATCGGCGATTGGTCTTTCAATTTCATCTTATATTACTAATAAAGCTCAGACAAAACTTATTGCCGGCAGCTATCATTTAAAGACGTTGTATATGCCCGGCTTTGAAGCTGGGCCTGATTATCATATCCATTTCAAAAAAGGCTATTCTTTAATTGCAGGTTTGCATGGTGGAGCCGCGGCAAGGAATTTTAAACTGTTCATTGCAAAAGACGACTTCAGCCCAAGTCTTATTTCCGATGTGAATGAAGATGGCCAGTTAACAGGGCAATATGATTTTTATGCGTCCCTGCCTCTTTGGTTAGAGAAGCGATGGTTTACAAAAACCGGTAACTTTTGGAATGTTGTTGCCGGCTTAAATGTTCGGTATTACCCAATAAGATATTATGGGGACGGCGTTGAATTAGTTTACCTGGATGCTAATGGAAACCAAATGACAGTTCTGAAAATAGATGCTACCATTGGCAACAACCTGCGTCCGTGGCTTAATTATAATATTGGAGGCGGTTATTCATTCCTGCTGAGAAACAATAATTATTTGCAAGGCAAACTGCTGGCTAATTTTTCCGGTAAAAAAATAGTGGATGGAACTTACGAAATTAATGTTAGCGGCAAACCACAAAGCAAGGGCACTTACTCGGCAAATTTGTCTTACGCTGGGCTATCATTTAGTTACATTTTTACAGGCACCAACAAAAGATTGCAAAAAACTATTGTGACACACTTGCATGCGCAGCCCAATAATGATGTGCGCCAAGAGACGGTTTCAAAAGTTCTCTACAAAGGAAATTATTTCGCTATTTATCTGAGTCCGTACATGTCACTGAAAGCAAAAACTGTAAAGCAATCAGGTGACTATTTATTGGGCGCTTCCGGCTCATCAGGCATCGAAGCCGGAGGAAATTATTTTATAAATTTCAATAAAGATTACTCGTTAATAGCGGGAGCCCATGTTGGCTTCAGCGGAAGGAATTTTAAGCTGTCTATTTCAAAATATGATTTCACACCAAACCTGCAGGATGATATCAAATTCAACGGACGTCTTACCAAAGATTATGCTATTTACCTGTCAGCACCGGTATGGGTTGAACGAAGATGGGCTGCCGGAAAAAATAACGCCTGGAATGTGGATGCAGGCATCAATGTACGCAGTGACCCGGATGAGGCAGGTTATGGTTATGATTATGGGGGATTAGATGTAAACGGGCAATATGCGCCTGTACTCAATATGGATGGCGACGTAGGGAATAATTTAAAGCCGTGGATTAATTTTAATGTTGGCGGAGGATATTCGATGCTTCTGTCTAATTATAATTTTCTCCGCGTAAACCTTATCGCCAACTTTTCAGCAACGAAAGTGGTCAACTTCAACTACACCATTGATGTGAGCGGCAAACCTGTAAGCACAGGCACCTATTCGTCCAACTTATCGTATGTCGGTCTTTCGTTTAGTTACATTTTTACTAACGCAAATAGAAGACTGCTTAAATTATATAAGAGTAATGCAAACGGACGGTAATTGGTTTTTTTGTGATTGTGGTTTTAGATTAGTGGCAGGTATGATATATTTATATGTCAGCTGATATAAAAATGGAAAACTTTAAATCATTAACCATCTCGACATTAGCTCTGAATTTTTTTATCCTTATTGGCGCCGGACACGGTCTGGCGTGTACCGGCGTATTTGAAATACTTTCCATTATTGCAGTTGTAACAGGACATATCATTAACAGTGGTTTCTCTTCATTTTCCCTTACAGCTTCCTATGATGAATCGCTAATTACAGTTGGTTATTTTCTTTACTTGGGCTGGTACTTATCATCATATCCTTTTTTATAAAAGGGCTAAAAAAAAATTGGATTAAAATTGTGGGACTATTATTTCTATTTGTGGGGTTTTATTATCTGACACATAATTTTACAAATGACCCCGGAGCAGAGCTTGGGTTATTTACAGGTATACCATTTTTAATTTTCTCTGGAATTTTGATTTATAAGATGGTTAAAGAGAAATTTAAACCAATAGTTACAGAGTGAAGCATATGTAAGATTATACTTGGCTTTTTCCATAGTCGTGTCTCTAATCAGTGCCATTGACAAAGCAAAGTGCGAGGGATATATCGTTGAAGATCGACAAGGGATTTATTGACAATGCAGTGCGGGCTTGATATATTTATATGTTAGTACCTATTTACGCAAACATGCAAAAATTCCTATCAGTTTTTATTTTGATACTTTCAGCATCGGCAACTTCTGCGCAATATAAAATGCGTTCAGTTGACCAACTAATAAACAAAACAGAGCCGGGTTGGACTGTTGTTGAGCACTGGATTGATTCTGCAAAAAATAAAATAGAGATACTTCCAGTCGACTCATCAAGAGCTAAAGATGCTCTTTACAAAACGCAGGTGACAACACGATCAATTATGGGAGCAATTGTTTTTTCAACAGGCGGTATTTTAATTGATGATGGTTGGATTAGAATCCTGGGTTCAGGCAGTTCAAAAATGCAAAGGACGCTTCCGGACTGGAACAAAGGAAAAGCATTTAAAGAGTTTGGCGATCGTCCTGAATTTTTCTTAGTGGCCGACGATGCTGCGGATGGATACTTTTCAATAAACTATGGTAGTTTCGGAAACGACATTGACAGCATTTATTATTTGTCGCCGGACAATTTGCAATGGGAACCGCTTGGAATGAACTATGAAGATTTCATTTGGTTTTGCTACGCCGGCGACCTGGAAAAATTCTATTCCGGAATCAGGTGGTCTGCCTGGAGAAAAGATATTAAAAATTTAAAAGCAGACGAAGTATTTTATATTCTTCCACCTTTATGGTCAAAGGAAGGAAAGGACGTTGAAAAAAGTTTTAGAAAGCCGGTGCC
>JBDTVF010000145.1:0-7816 GCA_040007325.1 Ginsengibacter sp.
AATTAAGAGTGAAATATGGAAAGTATGAAAAGTTGTATTTCGAACTGATGTATTATGCAGAGGAAGCAAAAAAGGAACTTGCATTTTCGAACTCTGCGGTGATTGAATTTAATGCAATGTTGAATGAACAAAATTACGAGTTCAATATTCCATTGACAAAGCAAAAGGCAGATGAAATTTTTGCCCCGGTTATCAATCAAACAATTAAGCTGCTGAAAAATGTAATGGAGCGTAACCGCCTTACAGCAAAAGATATTAATCAACTTATATTGGTTGGAGGCAGCACATTTATACAGCAGGTGAGGGAGCAGTTGTCTTTGCAAACGGGTATTCAACTCAATTACTCCTGCGATCCCACTACGGCTATTGCTGTAGGCGCGGCATACTATTCTTCAAATAAATATTATGAGCCTTCCGCAGAACAAACTGCCAGCAAGCCAGCTACGATTGCCGATGATATACTGTCTAATATTGATTTCGCATCGAATGAAGAACTAACTATCGATCTCTCATATAATACTTCAAGCCGGGATAAGGAGGAAGTATTGCTGATTCTTTGCAACGGTAATTATGAAGATAAATCTTATCGAATCATTCGAAGGGATGGCGGATTTGACACCGGCTTCGTACCGTTAAAAGCAAAGAAGACAGATTTTCTGCCAATAGTGCCATCCGTAAATAACGTGTTCGATTTGCATATTTATGATAACAACCACGAAGAAATAAAAAGCCTCGCCCGTGAACTAAGTATTACGGAGGGACAATACTCTATTGGTGGCCAACCTTTACCACACGATATATCAATTGAGGTTGACGATATTGAAAACAAGACCACGCGGCTGGAAAATATTTTTGAGCGCAATTCATTGCTGCCGCAGAAAAGAACTTTATACAGGGAGATTTCTAAAACGATTAAGAAGGGATCGAAAGACGTGGTAATTATAAATATTCTTGAAGGTGATAAAAATTCAAAGCCTTCATCGAACCTGACCATTGGCTGTATAAAAATTACCGGGAAAGATCTTGAAACAGATCTTGTAAAGGGTTCGGATATTGAAATTCAAATTCAGATCACTGACTCAAGAGTATTATCAAGTTCTGTATTCCTGGTGATGTCGCAGCAGGAATTCAAAAATGTATTTTCAGTTTCAGAGAAACAAATTAACCTGGATCGATTACGTGACCAGTTTAATCAACTTGAAAATGATCTCACTAATACCATTCGGGATTTTCAATATAATGAAAGCGATGTTTGGGAAATAAAAGCAAGTGCTCTACTGGAAGACCTGCAGTCAGTAAAAACAAAACTATTTAAACTTAAAGAAGGTGATAAGTCGGATGAGAAATATGTAATTGCAGAAAAAATAATGAGGATATCGCAGGACTCAGATAAACTTGGTGGCAACGAAAGAATAGCGGTGCTGATAGAAACTTATTTTGAATTGAAAGAAAGTGTAAAAGAAAAAATCAACATTGCCGATTTTGAGAAAGATGAAATGTTTCGGAAACTCAGAAAGATTGAACAAGGTGAGGCAGGTCTTATTCATTCAAAAAATGTTTCGTTCATCCAAAATCGTATTAATCAACTTCAAGACCTGCATTGGCAGGCTCTCTGCAATAACACCGGGTTTTTGATTAGCCGGTATATGATGTGGAGAGAATTGCCTGGAGATGCGTATAAAGATTACCCTGCTGCAAAATCGTTAATGAAAATGGCAGATGCATCACTTGAAAAGGAGCGGTTTGCCGAATTCAGGTCGCAGGTTTTCAGTCTTACGCACATGTTGCACTCAATCGATCACAACATCAATAAAAATTTTAAAGGAACAGGTATTGGCTAGTCAACAATATACATCTATCATTCGCTTGTTGGAGCACTGTGGCATTGCTACCGATGGCGACTTGAATTTATTGAGAATCCGGAAGCAGTTACTTGCCGAATTTAGCATGGCGCAATCCGGATTCATCGAAGTTGATGAATACAGTTACAGCCGCAATGATGTATTTGAAGAAATTGACCGCCCTGATTTTCTGAAGCGGTTGATATTTCACCGGCAAATATGGAATAGCCCTCCAATGCTGGCACTTCTTGAACATAACGCAATCGATCTTTCCACAATTAAAGATCACTTCAAGCCATTTTGGGGCAATAAGGTGTTCGATGAATTTTTCTCTCCTTATTTCGCCGGGCCATTTAACAGTATTTCACGCACCATATTGGCTGAGATGTATTTCGGAGATCTGGGCTATTTGATGGCACTTGAAGATTTTCTTGCGCCGGCCGAAAGAGAGGAAGCATTTCGTCCTGTTCGTATTTTTCTTGATGATAAGGCAAGACTATTGCGAAATGTCAATCGCGATAATTATAAAATTATGCGGCCAAAAATCGCCGATTGGATTGATACGGAATGGTATCCATTTTTCAATTCATTGCCGAATGAATTTTATGAAGTGAAGAATGCAATAATAAATCAGCTGATCAATATTGGTGTTGCTGTCCAGAAAACTCATCGCCGTGATTGCCGTAAAATGAGTGAACAATTGGTGCAATTATACGATGCCCCGGAAAATCTCAGGAGTACGATACTTTCAAATCATGCTGTTTATACCCGTTCACGCGGATTCTCATTTTCAGGCCGATCGCCATTTTGGATCATATGGATTGTCATAATGGTAGTAAGGGCAGTGGCATCGGGCAGTTGCAATAATAGTAAGGATGATTATCAAAATTTCCGCCCTTCAAATATAAATAGTGAATATCTGGCAAATGATTCATTATTATTTAGGGTGATCAAAGATTCAACCTCGAAAATAAACGCATCGGATACGATACCAATGTTGTTACACTAGGGATAGTTTATAAAACCTCTCGCTGTTAACTTTTATTTGGTTTTCGCAGATAATTCCTTCACCCCATGCACCCCTTTAAGCTTTTTCATAAATCCGCATAAAACCTCTGCGCGATTTTTCTCGGTAATCTTAATCGCCTGCGCGCAACCTTCAGCGTGAGGGTCATGTTTTTCTGCCCATTGCCTCAGGTCAATTATTACAGGCAGCAAGTCTATTCCTTTTTCTGTGAGATAATATAGGCTGCGCCGACCATTCTCCGGGTCAGTTGTTTTACGTATAAGGCCTTTTGCTTCTAGAGACAGCAGTCTTGAGGCAAGAATATTAGTGGCGATCTTCTCATCAGAAGACTGCAACTCGCCATAGGAGCGTTTATCTGTAAACATAAGATCACGAAGTATCAGCAACGACCACTTATCACCAACCGTTTCCAGGGCGATATTAATGGCACACTGTGAGCGCCTGCATATGTCTTCGTTATTATTTTTCATAAACACTTGCATTTTGCAAGTAATGTCTTATGTTTGCACTTGCAAAATGCAAGTAAAGGTACAATTTTCTTTTCCTTTATTTAAAAAATGACTTTGCTGCAGCTCCTCGTAAAAGATAAAAGCTGTCTTAAGGTAAAACAAAAAACTAAACAATAAAAAATCTAAAGATGAACAATTCTTATCCAAAGCTCTTCAGCAGTTTCAAGTTGGGAACAATCACATTAAAGAACAGGATCGTAATGTCGCCCATGACCCGCAGTCGTGCTATTGATAATGTGCCCAACGAACTGATGGCAGAATATTACAGCGGCCGTGCAGAAGCAGGCCTCATAATTACTGAAGGTGTATCGCCATCACCTAACGGCCTCGGCTATGCCCGTATTCCAGGTATATATAGTAAAGAACAGGTAGCAGGCTGGAAAAAAGTAACTGATGCAGTGCATGCAAACGGTGGGCATATTTTTGCGCAGCTTATGCATACAGGCCGCATTTCGCATCCGGACAATTTGCCCGAAGACGCAACAGTGGTTGCACCATCACCGATCCCTGCCAGCAGCACACAAATGTATACTGATAGCCAGGGCATGCAGGCATTGCCTGTTCCGGAAGAAGTACCTACCGAAGAAATTCCTGCACTGATCCGGGAATTTGTAGATGCAGCAAAAAATGCAATAGAAGCAGGCTTTGATGGAATAGAATTGCACGGCGCCAATGGTTATCTTCTTGAGCAATTTTTGAATTCCTCATCTAATCAGCGTACTGACCAATATGGCGGATCGTTTGAAAACCGTAACCGCTTCGTGCTGGAAGTGGCAGCCGCTATTGCCGAAGCAATCGGTAAAGAAAAGCTTGCTATCCGTTTATCACCCCACGGTGTGTTCAACGACATAGTTCCGGGAGATGATACCGAGGCTCAATATAGCGCTCTCGCCAAAGGGCTTAAGGCGATTGGTATTGCCTACATCCACACAGTCGACCATTCATCTATGGGTGCGCCTGATGTGGCGCAAAGCGTAAAAGATGCAATTCGTAATAGTTTTGGAGGTACGATTATACTCTCCGGAGGTTATGATGCTGAACGTGCGGAAGCTGATCTGGAAGCGGGCAAAGGCGAGCTCGTTGCATTCGGCCGGCCTTTTATTTCTAATCCTGATTTTGTTAAGCGAATTGTTACGGGTGCCGGGCTTGCACTACCTGACGCCTCTACTTTCTATACGCCCGGAGAAAAAGGTTATACAGACTACCCGGTGCTTGAAGAACAATTGCAGGAAAGTTAGACCGCCATCATTTTTGTTATCATAAAACAGAGCCGCCCCATAATATTTGGGGCAGTTTTTTTTTAAAGATTATTCCGGGATCAATAATTAAAAAAATATCGGGGCTATTAGCTACAGAATATACATCAGCAACAGCACGGGCTATCCGCTTTAGTCCTCTGCCGCATTGCGGCATGCGGGCTGCCGCTTCTATCCCGCAGCCCATCATCAACGGAACACTCCTCAGCGGTAAGAAAACCGGTTCGGCTTCTTCTCCTGATAATAAAACAGCGGGAACAACTACTTGTCGCAATCCTGGAATTTCCAAACTATTGAAGACATTTATTTTATTTAAAATGTTTGTAATAAACTAATCAGCAACTCGTTATAGGCGAGAATTTTTTAAACCAATTTAAAACCCAATTATGAAAAAAGTACCAATGAAACAATTTGCCCTTATTTTATTTTCCATTTTGACAGTATCTGGAGCCATGGCCCAGAGAACAGATTTTTCTAATGAATCAGCATTCATTTTTCCGGCAAGTAAATTCATGAACGAGCTATCTGCAACCGGAGGTATCAACCTGCCTGAAGAAGACAGTAAAGTAAATGAAGAAGTTTTAAAAAGCTTCAAAACGCAGTATGGCAACGCTGAAAAAGTGGAGTGGTCACAAGTGAATAAGAATTACCTCGCTAAATTTAATACTGGTAACTTGAAAATGGAAACCTTACTTAATAAGCATGGTAAGATTTTATACTCGATTGCTTACCTGTCACAGAGGGACCTGCCTGCGAACGTAAAAACATTAGTTGCTGCAGCGTACCCGGAACACATAATAACCCAGGTTGCAAAGGTTACAAAAAAGAATCGCCAGATATGGGTGATCACTGCTGCCGGTCAATACAATGACATCAGGGCAAGAGTGGAAGGCAACCAGGTAGAAGAAGTAGAAACTATTGAGAAATAATTTATTTCTTAGAAAATAGATAGGCAAATGGCCGGTTCACCTATGAGCCGGTTTTTTTATTTACCAGTTTTATTATTAAAAATATTGACTATCCTGCATTGTCTTTATCAAAATCATAATGCCGCTGAATACGCAAGTTTCATAAAACCCAGCACCTCTTCATTCACATCTTCTTTACTATACATGCGAAAGTGATGATTGAATTGCTGCTGACCCGGTACCTGCGCTATTTTAATAAAACAAAGATTATCATGATAGGGCTCAGTGAAAGGAAAAGTGATGTCTACAAAATTTTTACCCAGCCTTGTTGCATAAGCCATGCGCTTATTCCCCGCCAGGGCTATCATAGTTTTTGTGGGATGAATAGTCACCACCCCAAATTGCTGAAAGCTTTCTGCAAAATGCCAGAACAGTTCTATAGTCAAAGGTGATTTGCCGTTAAAAAAATCCGCAAGCGTTTTATCATTGCAGGAATGAACCTGGTTGGTATGCTTAAATTGTTGCTGGCATTGAGTGCACGTCCACATGATTGCTAAGTTAAAAAAGAATAGCAGATAACTTTTTGTTCGTTTTCCCTTAGGATAAGAAGATCATTTACACTGGCAAGGTTACTATAAATTCACTGCCCTCGCCTTCTTTTGTATCAACCTTTATTTCGCCGACGTGCGCTTTCACTATATCATAGCTCAGGCTTAGACCTAAGCCGGTTCCCTGGCCCGTGGGTTTCGTGGTGAAGAATGGTTGAAATATTTTATCAACTGCTTTCTGCGGAATGCCGCTGCCATTATCCGTTACAGATAGTTCAACACCACTTGCCAGTTTTTTCGTCCGAACCGTTACAGTTGGTTTATACCCCGGCGCCTTTTTTTGCAAAGCGTCATTTACTGCACCTCGGCTTCGCTCAGCACAGGCGTAAAATGCATTGTTATAAAGATTAAGCAACACCCTTCCAATATCCTGCGGAACAATATTTATTTTATCAATGCGATCATCAAAATGCGTCTTAATTTCTGCGTTGAAATTTTTATCTTTTGCCCGAAGGCCATGATAGCTTAATCTTAAATATTCATCGGCCAGCGCATTAAAATCGGTGGGCTCTTTTTGCCCCGTGCCTGCTCTTGAATGCTGCAACATGCCCTTTACTATTGAATCAGCACGCTTTCCATGATGATTAATTTTATCTTCATTTTCTTCCACATCTTTTGCCAGAATAGTTACACTGTTGTAATTTCCTTTTACAATTTCTTCCCGCATTTCGGCAAGCAGCTCTCTGTTAACTTCCGAGAAATTATTTACAAAGTTTAGTGGGTTCTGAATTTCATGTGCAATGCCGGCAGTAAGCTCACCAAGCGACGCCATTTTTTCTGAATAAATAAGTTGCGATTGAGTAGATTTAAGTTCTACTAATGTTTCTTCGGCCTTCTCTTTTTGTTGTTGCAACAGCACATTCGCTTTTTTCTTCTCGTTATTATTTCTCCATTGTATAAAAACGATCAATAGAATAACCAACACCAGCACTACAAGCCCTGCAATAGTGAAGTATTGTATGTTCTTTATTCGTTTTTGCTCTGCGTCCTTTTTGTCCTGTTCTGCCTTTGCAACGGCTTGCTTTTTGTCAAACTCGAATTGCATCTTAGCCTGCAATGTTTTTTTCTCTGCTTCTTGCTTCGCCAAACTGTCCCGGTAGATGGTGAATAATTTGTAATGCTCATATGCATTCTTATAGTTGCCTTGAGCGCTGTCGAGTTTTGTAAGGTCAAGATAACCACCTTGTAACTCTTTAATATTGCCCATTTTTTTAGCCATTTGCAGGCCTTTATTTATACTTTCAAATGTTGTTTTCAGTTGATCGCTGAGGAAATTAGAATCAAGGTAACCCTCTCCCAATCCTTTTTTCCCTAATTCACCTCTTATCTTTTCCATTACTTTTTGCTGGATAGAATCAACAGATTGTGCGCGGACGACTACTGAACAAAACAGCAGCGACAGCAACAATGATAGTTTATGTATTTTTTTCATGCTGGTAATATTGATGCGGCAATGGGCGTGACTGGTTTATAATTACACACCCCGTTACACAGCAAGTTTAGTTAGTATTTTTTACAAAATCAATTTCATATTTACTCATATCTTTTGACGGAATTTTATTGGCGGTAGATCAATCAATTAAAAAGGACTGGCCCGATGTTCGTCGCATAGCGGGTTAATTGTATCTTGATAATTCTTTCAACTTATTAATTATGGTTAACAGGCG
>JBDTVF010000146.1:0-7777 GCA_040007325.1 Ginsengibacter sp.
ACTATTTACCACAGGCGTAAAAGAAATGAACATGATGCAAAAGCATTTTTTCTCGCCGAAGGAACGCTTACGTGGTGGGCAATTGGCGCATCTCTCATAGCGTCAAATATTTCGGCAGAGCAATTTATCGGCATGAGTGGTGAAGGATTCTTTTTAGGTATTGCTGTTGCTGCCTACGAATGGATCGCTGCCATAGCATTGATCGTTGTTGCAATCTGGTTCATACCGGTTTATTTAAAGAATAAAATTTATACCATGCCGCAGTTTTTAAAAACGCGGTACAATGAAACCGTTGCGTTGATCATGGCTGTGTTTTGGTTGTTCCTATATGTTTTTGTGAATCTTACATCAATATTATACCTGGGCGCTGTAGCCATCAACGGGCTTGTGGGAGGAGACTATCTTCATGTGATTATGATTGGCCTGGCAATATTTGCATTGGTGATTTCGCTGGGCGGTATGAAGGTTATCGGCTATACTGATGTGATACAGGTTGCCGTGCTTATTATTGGCGGTCTCGTTACCACTTACATTGCGCTTACCGTAGTGGGAGAAAAATTTGGTGTAGGAAGCAATGCTATAGCAGGTTTTAAAGCACTCCTTCACAATGCACCCGAGCATTTTAAGATGATAATACCACGGCCAACTGCAACCTCTACCCAAACTGAAATTGACAAATACATTACGTTTCCTGGGTTTATGTCTTACCTCGCTGGTATATGGATTATCAATCTTAATTATTGGGGTTGTAACCAATATATTACACAAAGGGCGCTGGGAGCAGATTTGCAGACGGCCCGTACCGGAATTTTATTCGCAGGGTTTTTAAAATTGTTGATGCCGTTGATCGTTATGCTTCCGGGTATTGCCGCTTTTGTGTTATATAGCAAAGGATATCTACCGCAGCTTGTTGGTGGTAAAGATGGCGCTTATTCTGCTGTTCTTACATTTTTGCCAACAGGGCTTAAGGGCCTTTCGGTAGCTGCACTTACCGCTGCTATAGTTGCATCACTTGCGGGTAAAGTGAATAGTATATCAACAATCTACACGTTGGACATTCATAAGAAATACCTTAGCAAATTGGCCGATGAAAAAAAGCAAGTGAATATTGGCCGTATCACTGTATTTGTTGCCATGATACTTGCTGTGCTTTTTACCTGGAACGATCTTTTGGGTATCGGTGGCGTAGGCGGCTTTACTTATATACAGAAGTACACCGGCTTCATAAGCCCTGGTGTTTTTGCCATGTTTTTCCTGGGAATGTTTTGGAAACGCACTACCGGGCTTGCGGCAATTGTAGGAGTTATCGCTGGCTTTGTTTTGTCAATTTTCTTCAACGAACTGGCACCAGGAATGTTAGGTAATGAAACATTTTTATACACCGCATATGCTAATGGCAAAGGTGGTTATGAAATTCCTTTTCACATTTGCATGGGTCTTTCATTTGTTTTCACTATGATCATTATGATTGCGATTAGCCTGGGTGGCCCTAAGATAAATCCGAAGGCTTTCGAACTGGACAAAACAATGTTCCGTTTGAAACCCCAAACGCTCATAATGGTAATTCTTACCCTTTTGATAATTTCTGCTTTATACGTTAAATTCTGGTAAAACTAACTGGCTCGGTTAATAGAAACTTTGTCAATCATAAAATAATATGAATGTAATAAGTGAATACAAGGTCCACGACAAAATATTAATTGCTGTGGATTGTATCATCTTCGGTTTCGATGGTAAATCGTTAAAGGCATTGCTGGTGAAGAGAACTTTTGATCCGGACACAGGCAACTGGTCTTTAATGGGCGGTTTTGTAAAAGATACCGAGTCGGTAGATGAGGCGGCCTTCCGGGTGCTGGAGTTACGTACGGGCATGAAGGATATTTATCTTGAGCAACTGCATACTTTTGGTGACGTTAACCGTGATCCTGGTGGCCACGTGATATCTGTTGCATATTCCGCACTTATAAAAATTGATCACTATTCTGAAGAGCTGATGCGTGAACACAATGCAAAATGGTTTGATATAAAACGTATGCCTCGTGTGATTTTTGATCACAAAAAAATGATCCTGATGGCTAAGGAACATTTAAGGCAAAAAGTGGCCAATCATCCTGTCGGCTTTGAATTGTTGCCCAGGAAATTTACACTTCCTCAATTGCAAAATCTATACGAGGCGATTTATGAAAGTACTTTTGATAAGCGTAATTTCTCCAGGAAAATCTTATCGCTTCATATTCTGAAAAAACTGGACGAGAAGGAAAAGTCGCTTTCCAAAAAAGGCGCTTTCTATTATACCTTTGATCACAGCAAGTATAAAAAACTTGCGAAAGAAGAATTGAAATTTATTTGAGACATCACCTGGTTTTGCCTTAATAGCCTACGTCAGCCTGCATTAATAATTCATCCAGAATTTTACTGATCCTCAATGAAAGCCTATGCGGCATTTTTGTGCTTTCTAAAAAATTATTGTTTAAACAATTCATCACTTCATTTATTTCATGTTCAAATCCATTTGATAGATGAGGTATAGATATGTTTTCTTCGGTCCCATCATTTCTACGCAATGAGAATTCCGTTGCTTTAAACCATGGATTCTTAATTTTTATTGATCCATCAGTTCCTATAATTTCGGCTTCAATGGGTGAATTAAATGTAATTCCCGAAAGGAGATGCGCAGTTGCACCATTGGGATATTGTAAGATTACACTGGCATATTCATCAACATCCGTAACCGTTTTTTTAGTTACAGACTTTATTGCTGAAGGTTCACCGAAAAGAAGTGTTGCCAGGAAAACCGGATAAATGCCTACATCGAGCAAAGAGCCGCCACCAAGTGATTTGTTGTAAAGTCTTCCATTAATATCAACCGGGGCATTAAAGCAAAAATCAGCGGAGAGGTATTGCACTTTGCCAATAGCGCCATCTTTAATTAAAGATTGTATTTTATTAATAAAAGGCATGCATGATGTCCACATGCCTTCCATTAGAAACAATTTTTTTTCTTCAGCGAAAGCGATCATTTCAGCAGTATCGCTATAAGACAACGACATAGGCTTTTCGCATAGCACAGGCTTGTTATGTCGCAGGCAATTCATCGTTTGTTCAAAGTGAAAAGGATGTGGGGTCGCGATATAGATTATGTCAACTTCCTGGTCATTCATCAATTCTTCATAGGTTGAATAAAACCTGGTGGCTTTATATTTTTCTGCATAAGCTTTTGCGTTCTCCATATCACGCGAAGCCACAGCATATACTTCCGAACCTTCTACAAAGCAAAGCGCTTCGCAAAATTTGGCTGCAATTCGCCCTGCGCCTAATATTCCCCAGCGGTAGATTTTATTCATTTTTCGTTTTGAATTTGAAAAGTAGGGCATTCCCATTCCGGGTGACTGGTGTCAAATATAAATAACTTTTAAACTGCTATAGGACAACGCAAGCTTTGTATGATGATAATTTAATAAAGCTATCAGGGGTAAAATATTACATCATACCTTGTTGTTCATAGCAAAAGAAATTAAGACTTGCATACCTTTATCAGCACCCAAAACGCTCTATCGTGGAAGGAATAGTAATTCTGCTTTTGATAGTTATCTTAATTGTATTGATAACGCTCAAAAATTATGTTACAGACAAATTCAAAAAAATTGAATTTGAACTGCAGCTTCTCAGAAAAAAGATAACAGATTCCAACCCACCACCTGCCCCAGTTGTGAAGCCTGAGATTAAAAGTAAGCCGGTAAATAAGGAAGACGAAGCCTGGCAATCTTCTTTCAAAAGAATGGATGAACCGCAAATGGCTGTTGAAAAAGATCTAAAAACTCAACCAGAAAAAATAAGCACTGATCCGATAAGGGCACTGGAAAGTGCAGACTACACTCCTATATCAAAAACGAGCGTTCCACCGGCAAATATTCGTGCTCCGAAACCTTCCTTCTTTGAAAGAAATCCTGATCTCGAGAAATTCATAGGCGAAAACCTGGTAAGCAAAATTGGCATTGCCATTTTAGTTTTAGCTATAGGCTTCTTTGTGAAGTTTGCTATTGACAGCGACTGGATAGGGCCCGTCGGCCGCGTTGGAATAGGATTATTAGCAGGCGGCATTTTAGTTTTCCTGGCGCACAGGCTTCGTACAAATTACAAAGCATTTAGCTCGGTGCTCGTGGGTGGTGGTCTTGCAGTTTTTTATTTTACTATCACATTAGCTTATCAGCAGTTTCACTTATTCAGCCAAACGATAGCGTTTATCATAATGGTCGTGATCACAATTTTTGCCGTGTTGCTTTCTATTTTATACAACCGGCAGGAGTTAGCAATCATAGCGCTTGTGGGTGGCTTCACAGCGCCGTTCCTCGTAAGCGACGGAAGCGGAAATTATAAAGCATTATTTACTTACCTGGTAGTTCTAAATACCGGGCTGTTGATCATTGCTTACAACAAGGCATGGCGATTGATGAATTTCCTGGCATTTATTTTTACAATCATTCTTTTTGCAGGCTGGCTTACATTGTTGCCGCGCGATACAACTCCAACTATATATAGTGATGCATTAATCTTTGCGACTGTTTTCTATCTCTTATTTTTTCTTATCAATATTGCCAATAATATTAAAGCCAATAAGAAGTTTGTCGCAACAGATTTTAGTATTCTGCTTGTAAATACCGGGTTATTTTTTGCGGCCGGTTTGTATTGTCTTGCTGAAATGAATAAATTGGAATACCAGGGATTATTTACTATTCTGCTCGGTGTGCTTAATCTAATTGCATCATTTTTTCTATTCAGGAAAACCCAGGTTGATAAGAACATACTGTATTTATTTATCGGCATTACTCTCACCTTTATTTCCCTTACTGCACCTATTCAGTTGCACGGTAACTATATCACTTTATTTTGGGCATCGGAAGCGGTTCTATTATACTGGCTATTTAAAAAATCCAGCATCAGCATTATTGAATATGCGTCTCTTATGGTATGGATTGCTATGTTGCTGAGCCTTCTTATGGATTGGAATAATACTTATAGCGATGCAGGAAACAACCTCGTCATTATTGCCAATAAAGGATTTATTACAGGCCTGTACGCTGCAGTTGCCACATATATTTTATTTCTTCTTAGAAAAGGTGAAGCAGGTAAACACCTCTTTATAGAGAAAATATTTTCGAAGAATGTATTTCACATTGCTGCAATCGCTTTACTATTTGTGACAGGTGCGTTGGAAATTAATTTTCAGTGTAAGCATTTTTATCCGCAAACTGATATGAATGCTCTTTACCTGCAGTTGTATAGTTTTGTTTTTGTGCTGGCTCTTCTTTTCTTAAATAGTAAACTCGCCACTGAAAAAATTTCATCAAGGCTCCAGGTACTTTTGCTTTCGGCTTGCATTTTATTTTTTCTGTTTAGCCTTGGTACTATTACAAATTTGCAGGCAGGTTGGCTTACAGAAAAAAAGTTTGTTTTGCATTTCTACGCTTTGTGGATCACCGCAATACTGTTGGGAATAGTATTTTACAGGCTTATAAAAACTTCGGTAAAGGAGTTCGCCATCTATCCCCTGAGGCCAGCCGCCTTTGCATGGATAATATGTACCGCGATCGTTATTTTTTTAAGCTATGAAACCTTTTGGACAGCCAACAGGATTTTCTATAACAATCAAAATCCATTAGAAAAAATTCAAAGAGTATTCATCAAAACCTGTCTGCCCATTTTATGGGGAGTTTGCTCCTTCGCTTTTATGTGGCTCGGCATGAAATACAAATTCAAAACACTTCGTATCATTTCACTGGTACTCTTCCTGGTAACCTTATTGAAATTATTCATGTTCGACATCAGCAATATTCCGGCTGCCGGAAAAATTGCTGCATTCTTTTGTCTCGGCGTATTATTGCTTATCGTTTCTTTCATGTATCAGCGATTGAAAAATCTTATTATAAAGGATGAAGATAAAAAGCCTGTATAAAATTTTCTTATCTGTTTTTATTACTTTAAATGGATTGCAGCAGGTAACTGCTCAAAATAATTTTGCATACAAGGCTTCGATAGATACGATAAGAGACACGGGGTTTTACAAATTAAACCTTGCTCCAAAAATTATAGCGAAATGTAAACCCGGGCTCGAAGACATTCGCATTTTTGATGATGAGCAAAAGCAGGTTTCTTATATATTAAAGAATGATCTCCCCATTTTTAGAAAAGAAAATTTTACCGAATTTCCCCTTATTGCAACCGTAAAAGGAGCGGATAAGCAAACTCATGTTACCATCCAAAACAATGCGAACAGATCAGTAAATAGCTTATTGCTTTTTGTAAAAAATACCGATGCTTCCCGCACTTTTAATATAAGTGGCAGCGATGATGGACTTCAATGGTTTGTGATAAAGGAAAATATCCATCTTGAGAGCTCTCTGCAAAAGGATGATGAGGCCATTATACAGGCGCTGTCGTTTCCGGCAAGCAGTTATAAATATTTTCAGCTTACCATATTGGGAAAGGACGTACTTCCCTTCAATATTTTAAGAGCAGGTATTTATACGGAAGATTTGAGCTACGGTAGCTATTTGGAACTGCCAGCACCAATCATTACTCAAAAAGATAGCTCGGATAAAATGAGTTATATCAATATTGATTTCGATGAAAATTATCTTATAAACAAAATAATTATTGATGCGGCTGGAGCGAAATTTTTTAAGCGTAAGTTTTCTCTTTTCAAAAAACATGATGTAAACGATCTTATCCTGGAAGGCTTTCTTTCTTCGCAGGTAGCAGATGAATTTATCATTAATACAAAGGGTAATGAGTTTTTGCTGAGGATCGATAATGAAGATAATAGCCCGCTGAAATTAAATACAGTAAAGGCTTTTCAGCTCAACACCTATTTACTTACCCATCTCTCCAACGCTAAATATTATTCTTTATATTTTGGAGACTCTATGGCGTCCGCACCGAAATATGATCTTTCTTTTTTTTCAGATAGTGCGGGCAAAAGTCCTTCAGAGAGATTCGTAAGTAATTTTGAAAAAAATATAGACATGGTAACGGCCAACCCAGCCGCCGGTAAAAGCAGTAAACTGTTTCTCTGGGTCATCATAGCTGTTGTTCTTGCTGCCCTATCTTATTTTACTTTTAAAATGTTGGGAGAAGTGAATAAGAAAAGCTCAAATAACGAGCAATAAAAATTCGAATGTTGACTAAGCCAAATTCTAATTTTTAAAAATGAGATGTGTCAGAATTTTATTGTCACTGTTCCCATCTTTTGAATGTTGTTCTTCCACGCTGGCCCATTTCCCAATAGCGATATAGCCTGCTCTTCACATGCCTTGCATGTTGATTTTTGAACTTTGATATTTATTGGCCTTTCCTTTTTATTGATGGAAAATAATAAGGTGACTTCGCCTCTTTGTTGTTGGCCATTATCATTTAAAACTGGCTGCATATTTTGTGAAAGGTATTTTTCAAAATCATCGTTTGGAGGAAATGGTTGGACAGATGAGTTGTCAATCCCAACCCCGGCAACCTTGCCGCTCAGTGGTTCTGATCGTTTCAGCGCATCGCTTTTTTTGTTTCTTTTGTCATACCCTGTTACGACCACTACTTCAGTTAAACTTGCATCAGCTTTATCCATTGCAATAGTTTGCTCTTTATTTTTTTGCAACGTTGCTTTTTTTGAATCATAGCCAACTGCATTTACTGTTGCGACGAGGTTACTGTCAGGAGATGGCAAAACAAAATTGCCAAGTGTATCTGTCAGGGTTGAGCGTTTGCGTGCATTGTCATCTACACTTGC
>JBDTVF010000147.1:0-7771 GCA_040007325.1 Ginsengibacter sp.
GCAACTTCAGGACGATACAATTTATAACCTGCAGATGGATTCAACCATATAACTTTCCTCGCACTTTTATGAATAGCTTCCATGCTTTTTTTAACCGAGTCAATATTCCCGGTATCCCAACCATCGCTAAGGATGATGACAATAGTTTTTGAATCAATTATTTTTTTTGAGTAGTCTTTCACAAAGGAAGTTAGCGACTCTCCTATTCTTGTGCCGCCTGCCCATCCGCTCTTTTCAGAACTAAGTGAATGAAGCGCTTCACGAAAATCTTTATGATTTAATAATGGCGAAATCCTTTTAAGTGATGTACTGAATATAAAGGTCTCCATTCGCTTATACACTTGCTGAAAAGCATACATAAATTGTAAGAGGAAAACAGCGTACAATTCCATTGATTTGCTTACATCACAAAGTACAACCAGCTTTACCCTGTTTCTTTTTGGCCGCCGGTGAACGATGTGAAGCAATTCACCGCCATAACGCATGTTTTTTCGAAGTGTATGTCGTAAATCAGGCAAATCAATTTTGTTTGAAAATTTATATCGCCTTTTAGCTTTTGCCGCAAGTCTTTTTGATAAGGCTTTAACTATTTGTAACAGCTCGTTTACTTCATCTCCAGGTACTAAAGAAAAATCTTTTTGCGAAAGGCTCTCTTGTAAACTGTATGTTGCTGTTTCTTCTATTTCATCGCTCTTGTTGCCATGCAGCCATGATTTTAATGACTTAAATGATGGTTCCTGCCGATGGTTATTTTTGCTGCGAATATCATCTTTCACTTTTGCATTTACTGCATTTTCAAGTTCTCTCCAATATTCATAAAATAATTTGTCGAATTCATCAAGCTGCGTTTTGCTTCTGCAAAGGATGCTTTTAAGTGCTAACAGGAAAATTATTGGATCGTTATAATTCACATACTCCAATGCGCTCAGTGCTGCCGCCTGCTCTTCCACGCCTACATTGAAATTTCTTTGGCGCAGGAATATACAGAACCGGACAATGTTTTTTGACAAAGAAGTTTGTCTTGTGATCATAGCATATCTATCTTGGAATAAATCCCGGTTTTTTCGAGGAGTTCGCTCAACGATAATTGAACCTCTCTTGTATCACTCCAGTCTTTCAACACAACTCCCAATGTTTGTTCAATAATATTTTTATCAAGGTGATCTATATGTAATGCAGATAGCGCCATTGCCCAGTCAAGTGTTTCAGCAATCCCCGGCTTTTTCTCCAAATTGATGGAACGCAATTCCTGCATGAACAAGGTGATTTGTTTCGCAAGCTTTGCATCTATTCCCGGCACTTTATTTTTAACGATCAACCATTCTTTTTCAAAATCCGGATAGTCAATATAGATGTACAGGCAGCGCCTTCTTAATGCTTCACTCAATTCACGGGTACGGTTTCCTGTGAGTATTACATGAGGGATGTGAGTTGCCTTAATTGTGCCTACTTCGGGAATGGTTATTTGCCAGTCACTTAATACTTCCAGTAAAAAACTTTCGAACTCTTCATCAGAACGGTCTATTTCATCTATCAGCAGCACAGGTCTCTTATGGTGCGTTATCGCCTGCAGCAACGGCCGTTTCATCAGGAAGGCATCACTAAAAATTGTTTTCTCTTTTTCTTCTATTGATTGGGAGTTATGTTCAACCATTTTCAGGTGAAGCAATTGCCGCTGGTAATTCCATTCATATAATGCATGGCTTGCATCAAGGCCTTCATAACATTGCAATCGTAATAAGTCGGTCTGCAATGCACTGGCCATCACCTTTGCAATTTCTGTTTTACCCACTCCTGCAGGGCCTTCCACCAACAAAGGCTTATTCAGTTGCAAAGAAAGAAAAACTGACATGGCCACAGCATCACTGGTAATGTAACCATTCTCCTCCAGCATCTTTTTTATGTCGCCGAGTTGTATCATTTAAAAACAAATTTATTCTTTGTATTTCTATTGCAAAAAAAGGTATGACTTACCGGCAATTATAAATAGTGATTTTTGATTCTCCAGATATAAAATTTGAAGTGTAAATAGGACGAGAAATAATATCACTCCGTCTGAGTTTTCATCCTGCTAATCCATTCTATCTATAATAATTTAATCCCTTCGGGCAATGTCATTAAGTAAGAAATAGTATCACCCCGTCGGGGTTTTAAGGAATTTTTATGTGATTATTTCTACAATCCTGTCAGCCTTTCAGGCTTTTATAAAATCCCAAGGAGACGTCATGATTATAGATAAAATTGAGATAAGCAATAACCAAACCCTGAAAGGGTGAAATAATTTGTCTTCACTTTTATTGACTTAATAACATTGCCTAAGAGATGACAGGTGATCACAGAAAATATAACCAATCTGTTATCCCGAACTTGCGTAAATTAATAAATTCAAAATTTTAGAAAATTAAAACTTGTCAGGCTTAACATTGCTTTAGCTCTGCAGCAATAAAATAATTACATTACCGCCTTTAAAGCTTTTTTCAAATATACTTTTGCCAGGTGTTTCCTGTATTCGCCCGAAGCATAATGATCTCCCATAATATCTGCATTTTGAAGCGAAGCATTTACCGCTTCATCTATGGCCGGATCGTTTAAAGGTTTTCCGGAAAGGGCGTTTTCAGCGTTGCTTTCGCGGAATGCGTTATCTGACACGCCGGTAAAAGCAATATTAATTTTGCCGTCGGCAAAACGCATAACGGCGCAACCTACGATTGCAAACCGGGACGCAGGCTGCACAAATTTTTGGTAGGTTGTTGTAGCGCCGGCAGCAGGTATTGGAATGCGTACAGCAATAATTATTTCATCTTCCTTTACATCTGTTGAAAAAAGGCCTGTAAAAAAGTCGGTCGCTTTTATTCTTCTTTTTCCTCCGTTGCCCTGTACCTCAATGGCAGCATCGGCTGCCAGTACAAGCGCCGGCCAGTCTGCACCGGGATCAGCATGTGCAAGACTCCCCCCGATCGTGCCGTAGTTACGAACCTGCAAATCGCCTATCATTGCTGCTCCTTCTGCAAAAAAAGGAAGATGCTTTTTGATAAGAGTATCTGTGGCAATTTCGCCATGGGTGCTTCCTGCGCCAATAACGATCTCGCCATCTTCTTCTTTAATGCCTTTCAGTGTTGGTATGCCCGTTATATCCACGAGTTTAGAAGGTTGGTTCAGGCGAAGTTTTATTGCCGGTATTAAGCTATGGCCACCGGCTAATATTTTTCCACCATCTGCTATAGCGTTAATGGCTTCATCAATTGTGGCCACCTTTTCATAATCAAATTCGGCAGGTATCATAATTTATAATTGTAATGTAATAATTTGAAAATAAGGTTTCTACTTTATTATACTCAATTCCGATTTATAAGTTCTTGCTTACTGCATAGCTCTCCACACTCTTTCCGCGGTAAGCGGCATCCGGATATCTTTTACTTCATGTCCTCCACTCCATAATGCATCTAACACCGCGTTTACCACCGCGGGCGTTGAGCCAATTGTACCTGCTTCGCCTGCACCTTTCACCCCAAGCGGGTTGTGCGGACAAGGTGTAACCTGGCCGCCCAGTTCAAACATAGGAAAGTCATCAGCACGTGGCATACAGTAATCCATATAAGAACCATTAGTAAGCTGGCCATTTTCATCATACTCTGCACCTTCGAACAATGCCTGCCCGATACCTTGTGCTACCCCTCCATGAATTTGTCCATCCACAATCATGGGATTAATAATATTGCCGACATCATCCACTGCAACAAATCTTTTTAAAACAACCTTGCCGGTTTCTTTGTCCACTTCCACCACAGCAATATGGCATCCAAATGGATAAGTAAAATTTGTAGGATCATAAAAGCTGCTGAAGTCAAGACCGGGCTCCAGGTCTGGCGGAAACACATGAGGTACATAGGCCGTTAGTGCCACATCCACGAAGCCAACAGATTTATCTGTGCCTTTTACGGTGAATTTGCCGCTTTCAAATTCTATATCATCGGCACTTACTTCAAGTTTGTGCGCTGCAATCAGCTTCCCTTTTTCAATTATTTTATAAACACTCTTCATGATGGCACTTCCGCCAACTGCAAGACTTCTTGACCCATAAGTTCCCATTCCAAATGCCACACTTTCGCTATCGCCATGAACGATCTCAACGTCTTCCATTGGGATGCCTAACTTATCAGCAACAATCTGTGCAAAAGTAGTTTCATGCCCCTGCCCGTGTGAGTGAGAACCTGTGTAAACACTCACTTTACCGGTAGGCTGTACACGCACCTGGCCAACTTCATACAGACCTGCCCTTGCACCAAGCGAACCTACCACAGCGGATGGTGCGATACCACATGCTTCGATATAAGTGGAAAAGCCAATGCCTAAAAGTTTACCATTTTTTGATGCATCTTTTTGTTCTTTACGCAAAGCATCGTATCCAAGCATTTCAAGACCTTTCTTTAATACACCCTCATAATTTCCGCTGTCATATTGCAAAGCCACCTGTGTTTGATAACCGGGTTGCCCGATACCATCAAAAGGAGGTATAAAATTTTTGAATCGTAATTCCGCAGGATCTACATTCATTTCATGCGCAGCCAAATCAACCAGGCGCTCCAACAGGTAAGTCGCTTCAGGCCTGCCTGCGCCACGATAGGCGTCAACAGGTGTGGTGTGTGTAAATACACCGGTTACATCCACGTTAATTTTTGGCGTAGTGTATAAACCCTGCACTAACGTTCCATGGAGATAAGTAGGTACACAACTACCGAAAGTAGAAAGATAGGCGCCGAGGTTGGCAAATGTCTTTATACGTAATGCGGTCATCTTTCCATCTTTATCAAAACCCATTTCCGCTTTGGTAACATGATCGCGGCCATGCGCATCTGTTAAAAAACTTTCGCTTCGGGTTGCTGTCCACTTAACCGGGCGGCCAATTTTTTTAGTGGCCCACGTCAGCAAAGCTTCTTCAGTATAATGAAATATTTTACTACCAAAACCGCCACCTACATCAGGGCTTACAACTCTTACTTTATGCTCCGGAAGTCCCAGTACAAATGCACACATCAACAAACGGATGAGATGTGGATTTTGACTGCTGGTGTATAAAACATAGCTATCATTTCCTGCATCGAAAGAACTATTGCAGGCACGTGGCTCAATGGCATTTGGTATCACCCGCTGGTTTACAAATTCCAAAGTAGTAACGTGTGCGGAGCTGGCGATCGCCTCATCTACCTCAGCAATCGGGTTACCCAGTGCCCAGTCAAAGCACATATTATTGGGTACATCATCATGCACGAGAGATGCCCCAGGCTGTGCTCCTTTGAAAGCATCTATTACGCAGGGTAATTCTTCATACTCCACATCTATTGCCCGGGCGGCATCGTCAGCCTGCGCCTTTGATTCAGCAATTACAATAGCGACGGCATCGCCAACATGTCTTGCTTTGTCTGCCACCAGCAATGGATGCTTGGGCTCCTTCATTAAATCGCCATTTTTAAAATTTACCTGCCAGCCGCAAGGCACGCCATTTACATCTGCTACGTCTGCCCCGGTAAAAATGGCTACTACGCCGGGCATTCCTTTGGCCTCAGCTAGGTCAACACTTAGAATTTTTGCGTGTGCATACGGACTTCTCACAAACGATGCATACGTTTGATTTGGCAAAATGATATCATCAGTGTACCGGCCTTTACCGGAAATAAATCTTTTATCTTCTACCCGTTTAACGGATCTTCCGATCAACCCATTTGTTGTGCTCATACATTTACCCCCTCTTTCATTTTATTGGCAGCGAACTGCACTGATTTTACAATATTTTGATAGCCCGTGCACCGGCAAAAATTGCCTTCAAGTGCGTAGCGGATTTCTTCTTCGTTAGGCTCGGGATTATGTTCTAACAGATCGGCTGCCGTCATGATCATGCCCGGCGTACAAAATCCGCATTGCAATCCATGACACTCTTTGAAAGCCTCCTGGAGCGGATGCAACTTTCCATTATCAGCCATTCCTTCAATAGTTTTGATTTCACAACCATTGGCTTGTACAGCAAGTATAGTGCAGGACTTTGTGGCTTTACCATTTATGTGTATAGTGCATGCACCACAACTGCTCGTATCGCAGCCAACATGCGTACCCGTTAGCCTAAGCACATCACGCAGGTAATGCACTAAAAGTAACCGCGGCTCAACCTGGTTATTGTAATCAATACCGTTAACCTTAACACGAATTTGTGTAGCCATAGAACTTTATTTTTAAGTTTTATAAAGAATCTCTGTAAAAATATAATTGGTGTTATTCAAAGCCTTTGGTATTTCCGCCGGCTTGCTTCGGTTGTTAAGCAGCTTTTAATTCCTTTTCCAGGTTTGCAAAAAATTGTTTAGAGAGTGTGTTTGCCACGCTTCCCATTACTCTTTGTCCCATACCTGCCAGCATACCGGATAGTTTAACATCGCCATCAAACGCAACTTCGGTGTTTTCGTCATCGATGGATAACAGGTTTATTTTTATTACACCGTTTGCATTGCCGATTTTACTGTTTTGCAATAATTTCAGCACAAAACTTTTTTTTTCAATGATATCTTCCATTTGAAGATTGCCGGTAAAAGCACTGCTTACAGGGCCAAGTTTTATTTCAATAATCGATTTAAAAGAGTTGTCTCCTGTTTTCTCCAGCCTTGAAATACCGGGTACTACCTTTGCCAGTATGTCGGTATCCATAAGCATCCCCCAAATTTTAGGGGACGGTGCATTTAATATATGCTTGCCGGTAAGTTGCATAGAAAAAGAATTATCGGCTTGAAAGTGAAGTTTGGAACTTACATCGCAATCGTATCGGTAAATTCTTTGTTAAGGTAAGGAAATTTTATTTCAGGAATTTTTAAAATCAAAAAAGTATTTTTATTCTTTTATCATAAATGATTACTCTCGCCGGAATTTACAATTGGCGGTTACTGTTTGAGGAGAATATGTTCCCCCATACGAATGAGGATAGTAAACTAAAATTTCAATTAATAGTTAAACATTTAAATTAAGATTAATTAAATACACGCTATTTGCAGGATTTTTAAGAAATTTGCGGTTCTCCAAAAAGAAATAAAATGAGTACTACCGCCAATACCTTATTCGATAAAGTTTGGGATTCGCACGTTGTTCGTAAAATCGAGGACGGTCCAGACATTCTTTTTATCGATCGCCATTTTATTCATGAAGTAACAAGCCCGGTAGCGTTCGGGGGCCTGCAAAGCAGGCACATGGATGTATTGTTTGCCGATAAAACTTTTGCGACAGCCGATCACAATACGCCAACTATCAACCAACATCTTCCTGTAACCGATCCATTATCCGCCAACCAGCTAAAAGCGTTGGAAGATAATTCAGCAAAATATGGGATCTCTCACTGGGGACTTAACAATCCAAAAAATGGCATTGTACATGTTGTTGGTCCGGAAAATGGCATTACTCAACCAGGCATGACGATAGTATGCGGTGATTCCCATACCTCTACCCATGGTGCATTTGGCGCTATCGCTTTTGGCATTGGCACATCAGAAGTAGAAATGGTTCTGGCATCGCAATGCATCATGCAGCCAAAGGCTAAAAAGATGCGCATTAATGTGAATGGGAAATTGGGCAAAGGTGTTCTTCCTAAAGATGTGGTTCTATATATTATAGCAAAGCTAACTGCTGCAGGTGCTACCGGCTATTTTGTGGAGTTTGCCGGAGATGTATTTGAAAACATGAGCATGGAAGGCAGAATGACTGTTTGTAATATGAGCATTGAAATGGGTGCCCGTGGCGG
>JBDTVF010000148.1:0-7743 GCA_040007325.1 Ginsengibacter sp.
CTTATTGGGAAATATATAGAATTACAGGATGCTTACAAATCGATTCTTGAATCATTTATTCATGCTGGTGCCATGAATGATTGTAAAGTGCAAGTAGTAAACGTGCATAGCGAATACATTTCTGAAGAAAATGTAGATGAGAAATTAAATGGCCTGGATGGTTTGCTTGTAGCTCCGGGATTTGGCTTTAGAGGAGTTGAAGGAAAAATAATTGCAGTAAAATACGCACGCGAGAATAGCTTGCCATTTTTTGGAATTTGTTTAGGTATGCAAATGGCCGCTATAGAGTTTGCGAGAAATGTCCTGGGAATTAAGGACGCAGATTCTACTGAAATGAATGAGGATACATTCAACCCGGTAATCGATATGATGGAAGAGCAAAAGCAGATAACCATGAAGGGTGGAACTATGCGCCTTGGATCATATCCATGCGAAATTAAAGAGAACACTCTTGCTCACAGCATCTACGGATCTACACTAATAAACGAGCGCCACCGCCACCGTTGGGAATTTAATAATAAATATCTTCAACAATTTGAAGAAGCGGGAATGACAGCAAGTGGAATAAATCCACAAACCGGTCTTGTTGAAATCATCGAATTGTCAAATCATCCATTCTTTATTGGCGTGCAATATCATCCTGAATTGAAAAGCACCGTCGAAAATCCTCAGCCATTGTTTGTGCACTTTGTAAAGGCTGCAAAAGGCTATGCCGATGCCGATAAAATCATAAACCAGGTGAACATGCAAGGGGAAATGACTAATTAATTTTTGCTTGATTATCATTTAGATAATATTAACACTATCATACAATCTTAGAGTTAAACCCTCGGCCTTCAGACCTTGTCTATGCTGTATATTTGTCGTCACCAAAATAGAAGTCATTTAAATAAAGATCATGGTAAAAAAAATGCTACTTAGTTTTCTGTTATTATCTGGTATACATGCTTTTTCTCAATCATCTTCGTTAGGCAAAAGTGATCCTGATGCAAAAAAGATTTTGGATAATGTAAGCTCAAAATTTAAAACTTATAAATCAGTTGTTGCACACTTTTCTTTAAAAATTGAGAATTCTGAAGGAAAGGTATTAGGTACCAAGTCTGGAGTAGTAAACATGAAGGGATCAAAATACAGAATAAGTGTTTCGGGGCAGGAAATTTTTAGCAATGGAAATATTATATGGACATATGATAAATCAGCTAACGAGGTTCAAATAACAAAGTTTGATGGCTCGGCAAATATGATTACTCCGCAAAAAATGTTTACAAACTTCTATGATAAAGATTTCTTGTACAAATTAAATGGCGAATCCAAAGTCGGTAAAAAAGTCATCCAGGAAATTGAATTAACGCCGGTTGATAAATCAAAAACATTTTTCAAAGTGCTAGTAGGAATTGATCAAGCTTCGCAAGCAATAGTGAGTACAAAAGTGTTTGAGAAAAACGGTAATAAATATACTTACAATGTTACTAGTATGAAAACAAATACACCATTACCAGATTCTATATTTGTTTTTGATGCTAAAAGTTATCCGAATGTGGAGATTGTTGATTTAAGATAGTTAGATATCTCACAATACAATTTCGTCTTCTGCAAGTTTCACCGGTCGTGGTGATTCATCAGAATATTGAATATTGAGTTTACCGCTTTTATATGACACGCCCGGTACTGTATTAAGTACTAAAGAAATATTTCTTCTTGAATTTGGAGTATACACCGCCAGACCCTTCACAAATCCAACTTCCGTTACCTTGCCTTCATCTGAGATAAAATCTACTTTAATATCACCGTAGGTGGAAATATTTCCAGACCTGATGAAAGTCATTTTTAAAACAGGAATGCTGTCTTTTTCTATATGTAAGGAAGTATTTGTAATATTTATCTTAGAAGAAGATTCACCGACACGTATAATAACAGGAATGGTTATCCCGAAAAGTGGAGTAATGCGAATTGAAATAACAGAATCTTTTTTATCTTTTCCTTGTTCTTCTCCCAAGGGAGTAGAATTTTCCATGGCACGGAAGAACAAATGTGATCTGTATTCACCTGTGGCGAGCTCGTTTTTCCTTATCACCTGAATCTTTACTGACTGAGCTTCGTTAGGGCCTAATGTAACCCGGCGAGGAAAAAAACGAATGTTCCTTTCAGCAGAATGCTGAGAAGAATCGGACGCATTGGCTGGTTGAAACTTGCCTTCGTCATCCATTTTTAATTCCATTAACGAGATGGTATATGTTGCGGTATCCTTTCCAATGTTGGCAAGGTTGATCTCTTCCGTTCTTTTTTCGCCGTCAAATACTACACGTTTAGGGGTGATCAACAAGTTTCCCTGGCAAAAAGAGCCGCAAGCAAAAAGATTTAGGAATATTAAAACTGAAAGTGGAAGAAGAGCGTTGCGCATTGCTGCTGTAATATGTTTCATATCAAAAAATGAAACTTTAGTAAGGGTTAAAAATATAAAATGAATGCTGTAAATATAGCAGCATTCATTTTATATTTTTTTTAAATGGTTTAGTTATAGCTTACAATTACAAAAAACGGAGAAGAAGTTGTATAAACACCAGGTGCTTGTGCGGCATTTACATTTAGGTCAGCTCCAACATAAAAAGTTTCGATACCTGAGGCATCGAGGGTGCCTGTAGCAACGCTGCTGGTAAAATTATCAGCCACCATGCTGTTACCACCATTGCTCAAAGTAGCAGAAACAGGCAAAGAAATATCGTAAGTGAAACTTGCCTGGCCACTCACTGTGAACTGTGCTGCTGAAACAGTACCTGTAACAGCCGGTAATGTTACACCGCCACCGCCGTTGGGAGTACGTGTGCCAGCTGGAGAAGGATCCAAAGTAACGATACCGCCAGCAAGAGTACTTACTGCGACGTTACCGAAGTCCATATCCACATCTTTAACGATTGAGATTGGGCTGATAATTGTAGCCGTTGCTGTAGCAGATGCACCACTTTGTGCGTTAACGCTCGTCGACGCTACGATGATTGCGAACGCAGCGGAAAGGATTTTTTTAATTGATTTCATTTTTGGTATAGATTTTAAGTTATTTAGCAAAAACGGAAAGCTGTGAAAGTTATTGTAAACATGATAAGAATTAATATCCAGAGTCATTAGTATTTGTTCTTCTTAAGTATCTAAAAAAAATATTTTCGGTCCCCAGCAACTCATTTATTTTCCACCGGAATCAATGTAAGTTCTATCCCGTCCACTATATCGCCCTCCTTATTGCTGTGTATGGTAAAAGGAATTGACTCGCCTTTAATTTTCATATTAATTTTTGATAGTTGTTCGCGATCTGGCGAGGCTGTATAATTTCCGGGAGGCAATCCTAAGTAATTGAAATAGCCATCGAATTCGGTAAGTGTTTTGGCAACAACTGTATTTTCTTCATTATATATATTCACAATAATTCGCCCAATTCCCTTTTTTGCATTGCCTTGCTGTAAAGTCATATACCCCGAAACTTCACCAACAACTTCTATTGGAATCTCAATGGCTGTCAGGTGGTTTGGTTGCGCTGTAACCGCAATCACTTTGTTTTTAATTTTCCACGAAGTATTTTCGAAACTGCTTTCATCGAGATCGATGAAATATTTATTGTAGGCTTCAAGTCCGGTGATTTTTATTCCAGGCTGCTTGGGACTTCTGCTAATACGTCCACCTACAATTCGTGCGTTGAGGCTTGGCTCGTCTGGCTCATTGTTATCACGTTTACCATTGCAATTATAGTCAAGAAAAGGGAGTAATAATATTGCGCCTCTTCCTACATTTTTTATGTTATTAGCGGTAATATCCGCGTTGTGTTCATTATAAAGAAATCCTCCTGTCGCCGATTGCAGGATACTTAATGATTGGTTGTTTTGTTTTGCATAGAACGATGCTTGCGCAAAAGAAAAATTGTATCTCGCCCCCAATAAATAAAAATTAGTTTTAAGAATCATATTTCTTTCATAAGAAACATTAAGAAAACCTCTGTTTAAAATTTGCTTTTCGGCTTCGGTTCGTATTACATCAAATCGTTGAAGGTGATAGGCATATTGCGCCTGTGGAGTAAGCCTTATTCCTTTAGGTAATCGAAAAGTGACAGAGAGTTTGCTGTAGAAAAGAGAGGTTTTTGTAAAAAAGGCGGTAGTAGTAAGATTGCAATTAATACCGGCGGCAATACCGCCCAATAGCAGTTCTGTGTTAGTTAATTTTCCATCCCCAAGAGTTATCCGGTTAAATGTGAAACGAGAAAATCCGTTAAAGTTTTTAGCCTGAAATGGCATAGAAATAATTGCCTTTTTTTCTTCCTTGTAGTTTACTTTAACAGCATCTTGTCCCGGTTGATATTTTACATAGCTGGCCTCAAATTGTAGCTTTTTCGCAAAACGGTAGCTTAAGTTTGCTTTTGTTCTTACATTATAAGTATGTTCTGCGGAAAGAATTACTCCCTGCTGCAATCTTATTGATGCGTTTATGAACGGCATCGGCCTACCGGACTCGACGGAAGACAAATATTCAATTCCTGAACCAACAGTAACACGGCTATTTAACCCATAATTTAAGCTTGCTCTTGTAAATTTGCTGTCATAGTTATCAGATACGATACCTGCGGTGAGTGAATATTCAAATTGATTTTTGGGTAAAAAGACGTAAGGGATATTTATTGTTTCTTCAGTTGATCGTTCTTCTCCAAGAGGGCCATAATATTTAAAAGTTATTGCAGAACTTCCATATACTAACGGTACGTCAAATGAAAAAAAGCCTGAGCCATCCGCCTTTGTGTAATCTATCAGTATATTGTTCACATATAGTTCCACTGTCCAGTCAGGCTCTGTTGTATTACTGATGATGTAAGAGCCAAATGACTTTTTATAAGTGGTTGGACGATTGGTAATTTGAATACCATTCAAAGGAGCTAAAAGTGAAGACGTAGATTGGGTAAATACTCTTCCAACATTCAATTGCTTAAAGACATCATTTTCATTATTTACATATCGCCATATATAAATTTGATCTTTGAATGAAAAGGGAACCTGGCTATTGTAGTTCAAATATGCGTCCAACTCTCCACCAGCTGCCATTGCGCCGATGTCGAGATTAATCCTGGTATTTGATTTACCCCCCAGCTGCTGCAGTGAATTTATTTGCCAGTCCAGGGCTCCAAAGTGAAATGACTGGAAGCGTTTCTGTATCGTGGTATCAGCTTTTTTCTCAGCCTTCACTTTGGATAAATTTTGCCTCATGAGTGCCTGCCGTTTTTCCCGCACTGCAGGCAATTCAAATTCTGATTGAAGATTAACAGAGAGAGCACGAAAATTGAAATTGCATGTCAGCCCAAAAATCAACGAAAAATAATCAGTTCTAAGATAGAGCTCATTATCGAAATAAATCAGACCGGCACGGGCTAATGAAAATTGTCGCGATTTGTACGTAATGCTGTTATTGGCCCTGTCCATGATAAATTGCCCATCGGGAGTAATAAATGTTCCATTGATATTGCCAAGTCCTGGTGCCTCGGTATTGTTGATGCCTAAAAAGTCGAAGAGATCTTTAACTGGCAGCCACAACCGGACTTCATGAATAACTGCTGGAATCTCTATATTACCAAGATCGCGGGTTATAAGAGTAACTGAAAGCTGCTCATAACTGCTATCAATTTGGGCGTTACTTACCAATGAAATACTGGAAAAATAAAATAAAATGAAAAGCAGCTTGCAATAAAATGACCTCGCACCACGAGGCTTTACAGGATGACTTAGGATATTCAATGTAAGGTCATTTAGGGATTCAAAATTGTCCCGGCATGCCTTAGACTATTCTACAATGAATAAAACATAAACATTACCGGTATAATTACCCGGCGGTGAGGCTGAAGAATTCCCAACCACTAAGGTTGCACCAACGTTTACTTGCGTTTTGGCTGGCGGTGTTACAGCGGTGTGAAAGGGACTTGCCGGAATTGAATTATCAAGCTGCAGCGATAAGCTACCCCCATTGCTACCGTTTAGAATTGCGTTTTGCCCACTTGCCATGGAAATTATTGATCCTAACGGCGCTTCTATTTCAAATATTGCCTGAAAATAGTTATTACCAAAATTTAATGGAATCACACCACCGGTAACCGAGCGTGTGCCATCTGCAGAAATACTTACTGTTCCTCCTGCCGACCCCTGTGTAAAATATCCAAATTGGATATCTTGCAAAGTAGTTACAGTGATTGCATCAGTCTTGTTTTGAAAATTGTTAGAGATGTTTTGTGCAGCACAGTTGAGTGTGATGAGAACACACGAAAGAGCAAATAGCTTCCGTGCAAAGAACAATATGGTCTTTTTAAAAAGCACTTCTAAGGGGGTTATAATGCTAAAACGCTTAAACAACAATTGAATTGTCGCTTTCAATATATTCTAATTGGAGCGGAATCTTTAAAACACCTGGAATCGTTATTAAAACAAATTACAACTGTGCGCCGCCCCATCTAAAGGTATTAATTTCCAGACCAGCCAAATCAAGAACACGGTCAACTACTGTTGACGCCAATTCCTCAAAGTCTTTCGGCTTGCTATAAAACGATGGAGTTGCCGGACAAATGATTCCTCCTGCCATCGTAACAGTTTCCATATTACGGATGTGAATGAGATTATAAGGTGTATCGCGTACCACACAAATTAATTTGCGTCGTTCTTTTAGCACCACGTCTGCCGCCCTGGTGATTAAATCATTCGAGATGCCAGATGCAATTCTTCCTAAAACGCCCATACTGCAAGGAATAATAATCATCGTATCATAATCGCCCGAGCCAGATGCAAAAGGGGCGGTAAAATCGGTTACTGTATAATAATCTGCCTCGTAGGCGCTATAAGCTTCATTTTGTAATTCTGTTTTCCAAACAGTTTTGGCATTATCTGTGATCACAATTCCAAGATAAGCCCATTGGTCCTTGATTTCAGACAATTTTTTTAATAGTACATGCGAATAAATTGAGCCACTGGCTCCGGTTATTGCTACAATAATTTTATGCATTATTAAGAAGGTTACTGTTGATTAAAATTATAAAAATTTGTTGCAAAAAATAATTGCAGTTTTAGCATGATGAACCCAATATTATCCTTTTTCGTACGTTAATGTTTTAATATAGAATGAAAATGAAAATTGCTTTAGCTGCTTGCTTTTTGATTCTCACCTCTTCCAAAGTTAACCCAACTCACCGGGAAAAACTAGATTGGATGGATGTGAATGAATTACGGTCGCAAATGGCAGCGGAAGTAAAGCCGGTGTTAATTGATTTATACACTAATTGGTGCTATTGGTGTAAAGTGATGGATAAGAAAACTTACGACAACGAAAAAGTTATCCAATACATAAGCGAGCATTTTTACCCGGTTAAATTAAATGCCGAATCAAAAGATACTGTTTACTGGAAGGATAAATCATATAGCTATAACGATACTTATAAAATTAATGACTTTGCCTTGTACGCGACTTCAGGACAAGTGGGATTTCCGGCGACAATAATAATACCCGACGAGCATTCTGAGCCTGTTTCGATACCCGGTTTTTTAGAGCCCAAAGAAATAGAACCAATACTTAAATATTTTGGGGATGGAGCCTATAAAACTCAGAGTTTTGTCGTTTTCAAGTCAACTTTTAAGTCAAGGTGGTAAAAGTCATCAAAATATTATGGAGCTGCAATAACAGTTCTAAACTCGGTTTTTCATAGGATATTGGATTATAACAGGGGTGGATTTTTAT
>JBDTVF010000149.1:0-7721 GCA_040007325.1 Ginsengibacter sp.
AGTAAAATCAATACTTTCAGACGACGTTTTTAAAAAGTGCGGAAAACAGGAAAAATATCTGGAAGCAGATATTTTTGTTTTTTTTGCAGCGCATTTTTTGGATGCTGCAAAAATGCTTTTTCTCAAGCTATCTTTTTAACTCAAACTAAAAACCCTTTTTAAGGGCTGACTATGTAGAGGTTACGGCTGGCGCATCACACGCCGTCGTAAAATTTATTAAGCTGTAATGTGGACAACGACTACACTATCTGTAACCCATAGCCTGTAACTGGAATAGTTCAGCGTATTGACCGCCCTTTTCCAATAATTCCTCATGGCTTCCTATCTCTAAGATTTCACCTTTGTCGAGCACAAGTATCCGGTTGGCCATACGAACAGTTGAAAAACGGTGAGAGATCAGCAAGGCCGATTTGTTTTCAGTAAGTTCAGAAAAACGCTGGAATACTTCATATTCTGATCTTGCGTCAAGAGCAGCTGTCGGTTCATCTAAAATCATTAATTGAGCATCTCGCATATATGCCCTTGCTAAGGCAACTTTTTGCCACTCACCACCGGAGAGCTCTACACCCTGCGCAAAATGACGGCCAAGCATTTGATCATATTTATTTGGTAATCGCTCGATAATAGAACTTGCTAAACTTTGTTTGGCAGATTTTATAATCAAATCTTTATTATCTAACTCTTTGATATTGCCAACAGCGATATTCTCATTTGTAGTCATTTGGTAACGTAGAAAATCCTGAAAAATAATCCCCATCTCTGCTCTAACCTCTGTCAAATTGTATTCACGTAAATCGTAACCATCAAGTAAGATCCGTCCTTCTGTGGGATCATACAATCGTACCAAAAGCTTTACTAAAGTTGTTTTGCCTGCGCCATTTTCTCCAACTAATGCCAATTTTTCCCTGGCGTGAAGTGTAAAGTTCAAATTACGATTTGCCCATCTTGTTGTATTAATATATCTAAATCCAACATTCTCAAAAGTAAAGCCATGCTGGATTGGCTTAGGAAAAGGACGTGGATTCGCCGGGACCTTCATCCTGGATTTAAGTGTGAAAAAATCAAAGAAATCTGTAAGATAAAGAGCGCCTTGTGATACTGTACTAAATCTTTTTATCACACTCTGTAAACTGCTACCCAACTGCCGAATAGACCCTAATAGAAAGGTTAGGCTGCCAATAGTTAAGAGGCCTGCCACTACCTGTTTAATTATAAAAATAAATGCGATGTAATATCCGACAGTGCCAAGCATCGTTAGGCCGATTCCCCAAGCTGTACGTCTTTTCGCTAAACTGCTTGTGTCTTTGTAAAGCCTTGAAAAAATAGAACGATACCGGTTCATAAAGAAGGCTGAAAGATCAAACACACGGACTTCTTTGGCGGTTTGATCACTTGCGCCTACATAGCTGATATAATCGAGTTCCCTGCGCCGTGCCATTTGACTCCGCGCAAGGGCATACGTTTTACTATTGAAATAATACTCACCGATAAATGATGGAATAGTTGAAAATAGTAAGATGAAGGTGAACCATGGATTAAAAAAAATCAATCCAACACCAAGAAAACTCATAGTAATTACATCCTGCATTTGAGTAAGTACCTGCGTTAAGAGTGATGCTCTTCCGGCAGCCTGGACGCGGGCTCTTTCCAGTTTATCGTAAAATACTGAATCTTCGAATTGATCAAGATCAAGGGTGGCTGCGTGCCCCATTATCTTTAACGACGTATGATTGGAAAAAAGATCTCCCAGCAATGTATCGAAGAGATTAACGATTTTATTCATTGCATTCATTATTATCACCAGGGCAAATTCGATAATAACCAACTTCCATAAATATGAATGGGAGCCATTTGCCAAACCGCCGCTTCTTAAAAGATGAATTATTTGGTCAATTATTAACTTGCCTACATATAACATAACCAAAGGCATAACAGCCAGAATAATCCTAAAGATTGCATTGAATATCGTTAACCACGGATTGGTCTGATAAACAAGTTTTAAAAACCTGGGAACATTAGTTAAAGCACCTAAGCGCTGTTTAAGCGTAAGCTGTTGAATATTAGATTTCGCATTCGCACCATCCGTAACATTCTTCCGAGACTTCGTTATCATCACCTAAGTATTCTAAATTTTCAATGTTGTTAACAAACGTACGCACCGGGTAAATCTTATGCGTACTCATAAAAAAATCTTATTGTAATTCTGTATTCAAATAGTTTTGAAGAATTTTCGCAAATTCATGAGCGTGTTTTGTTTCAAACATGGTTGAATGATCTCCCTGGATTTCATGAACTTTAATGGAAGTTGCATATTGGTTCCACAGATTCTTAGTCCTGTCATTTAAATATAATTTTTTGAAGGCAACTTGCTTTTCCGAATCGGTAAAATAATAACGCTCTTTTGCATAAAATAATATTAGTTCATGATCAATAGAAGTTAATTTATAATTTTTAAATGCATTTGAATAAACAGTAGGTTTTTCAAATATTCCCAATCCGGCATAATCAAGATCTCCTGATTTAAGTTTTTTTCTATATTTCATTTTATATAAAAATAGCTTCATGGAATTCGCTTTATAACGTATAGCATGCTTCGTGTGTTTTCTAAATAAGAAAAACTCAAAATTGATCTTCAGTAATAGTTTTGAAAAAGATTTTTTTATAATTAAAGGTAAATAGTGAATCTTTTTTATGGATGCGGTTTTTGTGTTTTCAGCATTCCTCAATACTGTATCAAATAAAGCAACCAAATGGATTTTTTTGCCACGCTCCTGTAATTGCCTCGCCATTTCCAACGCTACAAACCCGCCCTGGCAATGTCCTGATAAAGCATAAGGCCCATCAGGATTTTCAATTTCAATTTCCTTAATAAATATGCGGGCAATATCTTCAACAGTATCAGGAAAATCTTTAGGGTTTTTATTATCTACCGGGGCTTGCAAGGAATATACGGTCTGTTCCCGGTCCATGAGCTTTGCAAAATTTTTAAACCGGAGAGCTGTCCCGCCAGGCCCGCAAACTATATAGAGAGGAACACTGTTGCGGCCTTTGTTTAAAGTAACAAGATATTTTACATTAACTACAGGCGATGCAGGAGGCTTTATTTTTTGTGCAACATTCTCTGCAATACCTGCTATTGTGGGATAAATGAAAACATCATTAATAGCAAATTCAATATTTAGCTTTTTACGAATAGTAGAAACTAAATTGATTGCAAGTAATGAATGACCACCCAGCTCAAAGAAGTTATCATGTATTCCTACACTTTCAAGGTCAAGTAATTCTTTCCAAATTTCAACTAAGCTTGCTTCTATTTCATTTCTTGGACCGACATTTTCTTTATCTGAATATTCTGTTGCATCCGGCTCCGGCAGTGCTTTTTTATTGATTTTACCATTTGAGGTTAAAGGAAATTGCTCCAAAGATACCCATAAGGCCGGCACCATGTGGTCGGGCAGCTTAGTATGGAGATAAGATGTAATTTCTTCCTTATCAAATATATCATCCGAAATAATATACCCTACGAGTTGCCTTGTTTCATCTTTATTTAACCTCGCAAGCACTACAGCATCTGTTACTAAACCGCTTTGCAACAGAACGGTTTCTATTTCACCCAGTTCAATACGATATCCTCTTATTTTAACCTGGTCATCTATTCTTCCAAGATATTCAACATTGCCATCCGATAGCCACCTTCCCATGTCGCCGGTTTTGTATAATCTCACGACCTCGTTTTTATCTAAGGCCACCTCCATAAACTTCTCCTGTGTTAGGCCGCTTTGATTTAGATAGCCTCTTGCTAATCCGGCGCCACCCAAATAAATTTCCCCGGCAACACCAATCGGAACTAACTGTTGCAACTTGTCAAGTACATAGGTTGTACGATTGCTTAAAGGCCGCCCAATAGGAATTGAGGGACGCTCTCCTATATTTTTGATTTTATAAGTTAATGAGAAAGTTGTATTTTCTGTCGGGCCATAACCATTTATAATTTCGACTTTGGAATTATTTAGTCGTAGTTTTTCGATGTGTCTTTGTGATAATTTTTCTCCACCTACCAAAATCGTTTTAAGTCCTTGAAATATGCTGACATCAGTATCCACCAACTGATTGAACCAACTGGATGTGAACCACATCTTGGTTACTCCTCTTTGATTTATTTCTTGTTTAAGCAATTCGCTATTTAATAAACGGGCTTCCCCGCACAATATTAATTGCCCCCCGTTTAACAGCATTCCCCAATATTCAAATGTAGTGGCATCGAATGAGGAAGAGCCCGTGGAAAGCAAAACATCATCGTTATGCAGGCTTACATAATTTGTACCTTTTACTAAACTCACCACATTATTATGAGTTACCATCACACCCTTGGGCTTACCTGTTGAGCCCGATGTATAAATTATATAAGCAAGGTTTTTCCCATTAATGTTGCTTTTAAGGTTTTCTGCAGAGTTATTGCCTATTTTAGGATCATCGTTATCTAATTCTAAAATATCTACTCCATTTAATTTGGGCAGTTTTGCAATCATAGAAGTACTACTTACCATTATATCGGCTGCTGTATCTTCTAACATAAACCTGATGCGATCTTCAGGATATTGTGAATCTATTGGTACGTAAGCTCCGCCTGCTTTTAATATCCCTAATATTCCAATCATCATTTCAGTGCTTCGCTCAACACAAAGGGGCACGAGTGTTTCTTCGTTAACACCTTTTTTTCTTAAATAATAAGCCAGTTTGTTAGCCCGTTTATTTAATTCACTATAGGTAATTGACTCGTTTTCAAAAATTACTGCAATGTTATCAGGGGTTCTTAACACCTGCTCTTCAAATAGATCTACTATACTTTTATCATTTGGATATGGCTCGTAGGTGTTATTAAAATCCCCAAGTATTTGCTGCCTCTCTGCCGAAGTTAGCATCTGCAATTTTGCTATTGTTTCATCGGGCGAGCTTACGATGGAACTAAGTAATTCTCCAAAATGGCTTATAATTCGTTCTATAGTCTTTTCCCTGAATAAATCAGTACAGTAAAAAACCACGACCCTAAGCCCGTCTTCAGTTTCAGTAAAAGTGAAAGTCAGATCAAATTTAGAGGTAGTATGTTCATGCTCTTGTTTTGATAAGGTTAACTCTCCAACTTTAACCCTGGGAACCTCAGGAATATTTTGCAAAACCAGCATCACCTGGAATAATGGGCTTCGGCTTTGATCTCTCTCTTTCACAACTGCTTCCACCACTTTTTCAAAAGGAAGATCCTGGTGCTCGTACGCTTCCATCGTTGTGGTTCGCACCTGTTGCAATAATTCTTTAAAAGTCAATTCCTCTTTTACCTCACTGCGCAGGGCCAATGTATTAATAAAAAATCCAACAATATCTTCGGCTTCATGCTGTGTACGATTTGCTATTGGGGTTCCTATGCATATATCTTCCTGGCCGCTATATTTTTGAAGTAAAATATTTAAGCCGGCCATTAAGGTCATGAATATAGTTGCTCCTTCCTTGTGGCTTAATTGGTGTAGCTGATCACTTAGCTCTTTTGGTATATTAAATTTTTTGACAGATCCCCGTTGACTTTGTTTAGCAGGTCTCGGGTAATCGGTTGGTAAGAGTAACGGGGCTACTCCTTCAAGCTTTTCTTTCCAATACTTCACTTTTCTTTCGAACACTTCACCTTGTAAATAATTACGTTGCCAAATCGCATAGTCAGCATATTGAATTTCCAATGGGGATAAGCTGGAAGGCTTATCTTCGGAATAGCTTTTATATAAGGCGGTTACTTCTTTTATTATTATAGGCATAGACCAGCCGTCAGTCGCAATGTGATGTATGCTTACTATTAATAAATACTCATTCTCATCAAACTTCAATAATGTAGCCCGTAGCATGTGATCTTTCTCCAAATCAAAAGGCTCTTTGATCTTTTGCTGTATATATTCCTGTAATCCCTCCTTATCAATTTTGAAAATTTCCCCTCCTTCTTCTGTTAGCCTCCAAAGATTTTTGCTCTGAATATATTGATAAACCTTATCACTTCCTTCCAGGTATGCGGTTCTGAGGATTTCGTGCCGGTTTACAATTTCCTGTAATGATTTCTCTAATGCTTTTTTGTCTAATATTCCTGTTAGATGCAGTACCATTGGTATGTGATATTGCACACTCCCCTCCATCTGATCTATAAACCACAACCGTTCCTGGCTATAGGATAAGGGAATTTGGGCCGGTCTTTCTCCGGCTACAATAGCAGGAAGAACCGGGGAGGTATGGTTGCCCTGGAGTTGCAAGGCTAATTTTGCGACGGTAGGGTATAGAAACAGATTTTTTATTGGCATTTCTATAGCAAGTTGCTTTCTCACTGCTGATACCATGCGCATGGCAAGCAGCGAGTGACCACCTAACTCAAAGAAATTATCATGTATGCCTACTCTTTCCACCTGCAACATCGCCTGCCATATATCAACAAGCTTGCGCTCCAATTCATTGCCCGGCGCTTCGTATTCATTTCCGGTAACACCAATTCCTGCCTGAGGCAATGCTTTCTTATCTATTTTACCGTTAGTTGTTATTGGCATTTCCGCCAACTCCATCCATATAGCTGGTATCATGTAAGCCGGTAGCTTGCTTTGAAGATAACCGGTAAGTTTTTCTTTGGTAAAGCTCCCTTCGGGAACAAAATATCCAGCCAGGTGTTTTTCGCCTTGTGTACCTGCAACAGCTAATACTACTGCCTGCTGTACTAACCCGCTTTGTAAAATTTCATTTTCTATCTCACCTAATTCTATGCGATAGCCTCTTATTTTAACCTGGTCATCTGTACGCCCGGCGTATTCTATATCTCCATTGGCTAACCATCTTCCCAAGTCGCCGGTTTTGTACAATACCGGTGCTTCTATTGAACTGAAAGGATTTTTTATCCCAAAGGGATTTTCAACAAATCTTTCTTTTGTTAGTTCTTCACGATTTAGATATCCTCTTGCTATGCCTGCGCCTCCTATATATATTTCACCTTGTGCACCTAAAGGCTGCAATTCGTGCCCTTCATTTAATATATACATCTTCACATTATCCATAGGCTTTCCTATCGGAACTCCTTCCTGTATATTTCTATTGCTCTCCAATGTGCTGAAGCGATAAGTACTGCAACCAACCGTGGCTTCTGTAGGGCCATACTCGTTTACAATCTCCACATCTATGCCGCGGGTTACAAAGGGCTTGAAGTGGCCTGGATATAAAGCCTCTCCTCCAATAACTAATGTATGCGTCAGCCACTTTTCGCTATTGCCGATATCGCCTAATAGCTCAAGATGAGAAGGGGTTATTTTTATAAAATCAAATGGTGAATATTTTTGAAGGTTTTCATCTTCAAATACATTAATTGACTGGCCCGATGCAATTACTATTGCTTTAGCTGTAATTAACGGCATAAAAAGAGCCGTTAATGATCCATCAAAGGTGAACGACAAATGCAAAAAGCTTCCAGCGCCGGTAGTTTCATTCTTAATATAATTTGCCTTGCTATTTGTTAGGTAATTGACTAATGAACTATGCTCTATCATTACGCCCTTTGGCTTACCGGTGGAGCCGGAGGTGTAAATTACGTACGCCAAACTACCCGGCTTAATATTTAGTTGAAGCCTCTCCGATGATTCTTCATTAATCTCAGTTGAATCTATTTCTATTACTTCAGCTTCTAAATCTTCTGCCAGTTTTTGACGGCTTTT
>JBDTVF010000150.1:0-7626 GCA_040007325.1 Ginsengibacter sp.
AATATTGAACGGTTTCAATTACATCGGGCAGGCTATGATACCAGTTCGATTCATGCTCTATTGACAACATTCCTTTAAAATTCTGACGCTTTAATTCTTTAAAGATCGCTGGAAAATCTATCACTCCCTTGCTTACAACAGTATCAGGAGCCTTGGTATCGTTAAACTTGGTGATGTCTTTTAAATGCACACCATATACATGGCCTTCTAATTTTTTAAGGCATTCAACAGGGTCCAAACCGTTGCGTGCCCAATGTCCCACATCAGCACATGAGCCTATATTCGGATGGCCCTGCATGGCGACAATCACCGAATCAGGTGTCCAATAGTCGTTCGGTCTTGGATGATCATGAATGGCAATCTTTATTCCATAAGCACCGGCAAGGCTATCGCTAAGGTTCCAAAATTCCCGCTTTGGTTCTGCAGTGATGTAACTCAGCCCGAATTCTTTTGCAAGATCAAAAGCCTTTTTCCAATCACCTGCAGTGCCGGGAGAAATAACACCCATCGCCACTATGCTTATCCCTTTCGACTGCAGCAATTGCTTCAATTTGCTTTTGCTGTCGTCAGACATGTTGATACCAAAACTGTCTTTCATATCAGCACCGAGAGGCTGTCCCCAGAAGGCTTCAATATATTTTACACCGGCACTATCTACTTTATTAAGAGCATCGGCAAAAGAAAACATTCTGAAAGTCCACATTTGTACGCCAATTTTCCAGTCATCTGTTACATTGACTGAATCACCAACTTTTACTACAGAAGAATCCGATTCGGAAGTACTTTCAGTGGAACTGTTATTGCATCTTGAAAAAGCAAGAATGCACATTGAAATCATAAGAGCAAACGTAATTTTTTTCATCTCGGTTTTTTTGATTTGATTGAAGATGCGGCAATTTACACAACAAATTTCCAAATGAAATTTTTGAACCTTCATCACGCATAAGTTGTTTCATAATTTTATTCTGACTATTTTAAAACAATAAATACTGCTTTATGAAAACCCGCACTATAATCATCATTTCCCTTTTCACGCTATGTTCTGTTTATAGTAAGGCGACACCGCATGCAGAAGTATACTCAATGGTATTTTCGAATTCGCAGACTGATAGTTTACCAATCACTTGTTCAAATAGTATAGAAATTGAAAGAATTATCGATGACGCTATTTCATTAGGCGCTCCTATCTACAATGAAGGTCTACATCTTGCATGTTATAGAATATATGAATGGGCATCGTATAAAATAATTTATGTGTATGGGAAAACATGTAAAAATGTAGAAGCTGTTTTGAAAACAGCCATTGATAAATCGCATGGAGATTTTTCAGATACGGAAAAGGCCTGGATTATGCGGTCCGCATTCGATAAAATATTAGGTGTTCCTACAAAGACTACCACTCCTGAAGGCGAATCATTACAGAAAAACGGTTGACGCGTTTGAAATGAATGATTAAAATACTCTTCAATTTTTCTGTAATAATCTTTACGATGCGACATCCAACGTGAGTAACTGTGACTGATTAGTTCTTTATTTTATCAACGTCGATTTTAAAAAGCTTTGCGGCGTTTTTCCAATAGATCAGTTCTTTCTTATCGTCGGGAAGGTCAAGTTGCTTCATAAAAGACAAATAGGATTTCATTGTAGAAATAGGCCAATCGGTACCATAAAGCAAGTACTCCGGCTCGCCCGCATACAGGATCATTTCCTCCAATTGCGATTTCATATACTTTTCAAACTTGTCAGAGAAATCTCCCAACACAAGGCCTGAAAAATCTGCAAACACATTGTCATTCTTGTACACCACTTCCATGCAATCACGTATCCACGGATTACCGACATGACAGATAACAATTTTCATATCAGGAAAATCTACCGCTACATCATCAATATGCAACGGGTGCGCATAGCGTACTTTAGCTTTCGGTGTGTACGTATCTCCGGAGTGAAACATTACCGGCACATCAAATTCAATAGCGAGCTCGTAAACTACTTGCAATCTTTTGTCGTGCGGATAAAATGGCTCGTATCCGGGATACAACTTTAAACCCTTTATTGAACCGTCTTTCAGGAAGTCAGCTATTTCCCTTAAGTCTCTTTCACGATAATTAAGATAGCTGATGCCCGCAATAACAGAAAGATGCCTGAGGTGCTGTGTGGCTTCTACCACAGCTTTTATCGAAGGCCGATGTTCATTAACCTTATAAGAAGTAAGTATCAATGAATAATCAACTTTATTCTCCGTCATGGTAGCCAATAATTTATCGAGACTATCCTGGAGTGGTAAGATCTTTTCTTCGTGGTAGTTGTTGAGGTGTGTGTGTACGTCGATGATCATATCTTATTTTTAGTATCAAATTATTATCCAATCTTAGAACCATGATAATGTACTAATAAATAAAGTCTTAAAAAAACCACTGGTTATTACTTTTTCATTTCTTTCTCCTGATTTTGCCTGATCCTGAATTTTACGATCTTAGTTATGAGGCCAAAAGGAATTGGCTTATCTAAAGGAAATTAAACAGAACCCCTGCCTGTTTTATAATTCGATAATTCTTTTTTAAAAGCTTCATTCTTTACCGGCGCCGGATAAAACCCGATGTGATTTTTGTAACCTGCAAAATAAACCAGGTCTCTGCCATTCAAAGCAAATGCAGCCATGGCGTAACTGATTTTTTCTTCCGCGACCGGAGCAGATTTTTTTACGGCTGATCTTACTTGTTGCAATATCTTTTGTGTCTCTTCAGGAAAAGTTGAAATGTATTCATCGATGCTGCCTGGTTTGGATGTTGCGATGAGAATATGTTTTAAGTAAACAGTTTTAAAATGTTCTTAAAAATACATCTCAATTATTCTATGCCTAAGGTCTGTTTGTGACATTTTGAAAGGCTGAAAGCGACAAATCTCAAAAAATAATTAGTAATTTTTTATTATGTACTTAAGGCCTCCGCTCGACAACATCTGCGAGCCGCTTTTCATCATACCACCATATTCTTTCCGGTCGTATGAAGAGTAGTAGGTGAAAACATTACGATCAATATTTTTCACTTTGCCCCGGAAGGCCTTATCGTCAAGTGAGCCATAATATGATAATTGAGTGCCACCAATTGATTTAATTTTACCCTTATAAAATTGATCATCAAAAGAGCTGTAATAGGTAAATGTGACAGAACCGGCACTTTTCAGGCTACCTTTGAAAGCAGCATTATCATAGTCGCGATAATAATCCAACATTGTTATTCCTATAGTTTTCACCTTTCCTTTTAATGCATCATTATCATTTGATGTATAATAAGTGAGGAGTGTGCGTCCAATGTATTTCACCTTGCCTGCATAAGCTTCATTGTCAGTAGACGGATAATATTCTTCCTTTCCCATATACTTTTCCAATCGGGGGTACATGCCCGTTTGTGGAATGGTATATTCAAGTCCCCACTCAATGATGTTTCCATCCTTTGATAAGTTTACAGCGACTGTGCCGTCTACCAAAAAAGTTATAATGTCCTTATCTCCCCTGTTGTCGATAGTGATCTGCGCAAGGTTCTGTGCCCATAAGCCGGTTGAAATAAAAATAAAAAATACCATGAAAGAGCATTTAGCCATACGGATTTTTTAATCACCTAAAAGAAAGACAATGTTATCAATATTCAAATATAGAAGATCGGATTTTTTTATGCAATAGTCGTATACCAGCAAAAACCAAAATTGGTAAGCTCGGATTCCCGTAAAGTTTTATAATTTCAATATTGTTTTTATCCGGCAACTGTCTGCTTATCTCCATTTAATTATTTACCAAAACTTCAAACAATGAAAAAGCTTATAGTGCTTATTCTGGTGGTTGTGAGTGCGACTACGTTTGCGCAATCCCCCAAGACTGAATTATATGATCTCATAAGGAAATTTCTTTACGACAGCACCGGCTACTCCAATGTGGGAGATTGGGCGGTAGGCGAACCTAAAAAATTTCCGGTGGAATGGAAAGCTGACCGAATTGAAATGAGTGAAGACACGAGCATTAATTTTTTCCGCCTTGGCTCAGCTAATGTAACAATCAGGAATAAATCATTTATGCAGAATGGCCAGCCTGTAAAATGGAATGTAATGCTTAAGGGCCCGCGTATGGGTTACACATCGTTTGGTATTATCAGCAGTCCAGGTGCGGAGCTTCCCGTTAAACTCACACTCGATAGTATTTTTGGCAAAAAGCCCTTTACTGCAAAACTTCTAAAAAGCTGCGACTCAAGAACCCTGACAGGATATTATTATTATGAATTAAAGCTTCCTAAAAAAGATCTCGCTTATATTAAGCTAAGCTGGCTTTCAATAAAAGGAAATACAGCCATTAGAATTGATGTGTATGATGCGGACAGCCAATATGCCGCTAAACTTGACTGCCCAAAATAATTTACTAGTAGTTCAGAATAAAGATAGCTAACGACTTAATGTAGCGGAAAAAAGTCTGTGATAAGATTTTTCAGAAACAGAAAATTCCGCGAAACCGATTTCAAAAAATATCGTCCTTGATGTATAAGTTTGTATTTCCAATATAATAAAATTGAATTATGGAAAGATCCGGGGATTTAATTGAGACACCTGCAGCAATAGAGGAAAGTGTACCGCCGGGTAAAGGCCGGCAACTTCCCAGGCGCCTTGTATCAATCGACGTTTTCAGGGCGGTCACTATGTTCTTCATGATCTTTGTAAATGATGTGAGCGGGGTAACAAATATACCTGCATGGATTGAGCATGTGAGTGCAAAAGCCGACGGGCTTGGTTTCGCAGACACCATTTTCCCAATCTTTCTTTTCATATTAGGCTTGTCTCTGCCATTCGCACTAATGAAACGCATGAATAGCGGCGACTCATTTTCTAAATTGGCTTTCTATATTTTGGCCCGCTCAGTCGCATTACTTGTAATGGGTTTCTTCCATGTTAACCTTGAAAATTATAGCAAGCTTGCCGTGCTCCCCGAAGCTGTATGGGAAATTTTAATAACTGTTGCCTTCTTCCTTATATGGCTTGACTACCCCGCAACCATGAAAAAGTCAAAAAAATATTTATTGCAATGCCTGGGTTTGGTAGTGCTTCTCGTGATGTCATACTTTTTTAAAGGGGGTGAGCCGGGAGAACCAGTTTGGCTCAGACCGTATTGGTGGGGCATCCTTGGAATAATAGGCTGGTCCTACCTTGTGTGTGCTTCCATTTATCTTATTTCAAAAGGTAATCTTTGGGTGCAGTTAGCTGCATTCGTCGTCTTTATGATTATTAACATCGCTTATCATACTGGTTTTTTGACGTATTCTATATTAGTGATTGGGAATGCTGCATCGGTAGCTTTAACGATGGCGGGTGTTGTCATTTCCCTTTTATACAGGCGTCTTACAGGCAAGGGAAAAGATCAATTGCTCTGGTGGTTATTTGCGGCAATAGGAATTGCAATGATAGCCTTCGGGCTATTCATAAGGCCATACGCAGCTGGTATTTCAAAAATACGTGCTACACCGGCATGGGTTTTAATTTGCTCAGGAATAGGTGTATTAGTGTTTGAACTGTTGATATATCTTGTGGATGTAAAAGGCAAACAAAATTGGTTCAAAGGCATTCGACCTGCGGGTACGAGCACACTTACAACATATCTCATTCCATATTTATTATACTCAGTTTATTCGTTGATCGGATTTCGGTATCCTGAATTTTTCAACCAGGGTATCGGCGGCATTCTTCGTTCTTTGTTTATAGCATTGTTCGTAATATGGATAGCAGGGTTATTCGAAAAAAGAAAAATCCGTTTGCATATATAAGCTTAATTTGAATGAGTATTGACACTATTCACCCATCCTAAATTTTGCTGAAAAAATAAGATGTTTAAAAAGATATGTTACTTCATCATTATAACTAATTGTTGCCTCTTAAAACTATTCGGGCAAGCCTCGACAGAAAATCAATCATTCAGAATTGTTGGGTATTATTCATTAAAAGCAGCAATGCAAAATGACTTCACCTCAGGTCCCTTCGATAAGCTTACTCATATCAATTTGTATTTTTTAAATCCTGATTCAGCAGGAAACTTTAGCCAGGATTTCTCTTCACTTACTCCATTCATCAATGAAGCTCACAAGCATCATGTACAAGTATTGCCATCTATGGCCGGTGGCAGTCCACATCCTTATTATCATGAATTACTTAAGGCCGGAAAGCGATCAAAACTCGTGAGCGATCTTCTTCAAATTGTTCTGCAATATAATTTCGACGGCATTGATGTTGATATTGAAGGCAGCGACATTGATGAGAATTATGAAAACTTCGCAATTGATTTAAAGAAAGTATTTCATGCACATAACAAACTTGTCACTTCAGCCATTGCTGTGTTTTACAAAGATGTGTTGAGCGATAATGCGCTGGCGCAATATGATTTTGTAAATATTATGAGCTACGATCACACGGGCCCGTGGACCCCCAAGAAACCAGGGCCGCATTCAACTTACGAGCAAGCGGTTGAAGACTTAAATTACTTTGCAGTGATTAGAAAAATCCCGAAAGAAAAAATGAACCTGGGCGTACCATTTTACGGGTACGGATTTGGACCCCAATTGTCCTCAACTCCATCGAGTCTCAGTTATAGTGACATAATTATACAATTCCCAAATGCCAGTTCAAGCGATTCTTTATTAATGCCAACCGGGGCAACCATGTACTACAATGGCGTAGAAACTATAAAGAAGAAAACAGCACTGGCAATGAAAAAAGCATCGGGTGTTATGATCTGGCAATTATCTGGAGATGCCTTAGGAGACAAATCTTTACTTGATGCAATTCACCAGGAAATTAATACGTCAAAAAAATAATTTGTAGACAGGAATAGTTTAGGCAACCATTTTACAAGCTTCCGCGCATTCCCTGCATGCTTTCGCACATGCCTGGCAATGATCAAATTTGTGCTTACCACATTCGGCGGCACAAGCTTCACATAATTCTATGCATTCTTTCAGCATGTGTTTTCCGTGCGCTGAATCCCTGGCAAGCAGGATGCCTGTGGTTCTGCAAACTTCAGCACAATCCATATCAAGGCTAATACATTTCGCCATCATTTTTACATCTTCTTCTTTAAGACATGCAGCAGCGCAAAAATTGCAAGCAGCCACGCATATATCAATTTTCTTTACCGTTTCGTGATTGGGTATGATTTCCATAATTAAATAATTTTTTAGTTAAAAAAGTTAAGCTAACTCTACAAAATTGTCGAGTTGCAATATGACCTAATTTAAACAACTGTCATGCCATGATAAATGAGCTACTTCTTTCTTAATTGCCGGTCACCATTTTAATCCATTCGCCATTGCTCCTGTTCAAATATTCTAACGCAGTGCTGCCAATATCCAGTTTATAATCGAACATGCTATAACCAGGCACTACATAGCCGGGATAGAAATAATCGAAACCCTCCCTTTTTGAGTAAAACATTTTTTCATAGATCATGTATTTACCCAGGCTATATTTTCTATAAGCCGGATCATAGATGGAGCAAATACCAGCAGTACTTTTTTGCCCAATATCAAAAAAACCAGCGGCAATCAATTTGCCCTTGTCGTACATATTGATCATGTAAGTATTATACGCGTCACTGGC
>JBDTVF010000151.1:0-7571 GCA_040007325.1 Ginsengibacter sp.
ATTCGTTATTATTGTATAGTATTAAATTGAATTATATGGACAACAATTTTTCAGCCCAGGTTAAAGAAATTATCTCCTATAGCAGGGAGGAAGCTTTGCGGTTGGGCAATGATTTTATAGGGACTGAGCACCTTGTTCTGGGCCTTATAAGAGATGGTGAGAATACTGCTATCAAGATATTAAAAGCTTTCAATGTTGACTTATACGAACTGCGAAAAGAAATTGAACTTGCCGTAAAAGATAAAACGGGTAAGAACATAGCAAATATTAACTCTTTACCTCTTACGAAGCAGGCAGAGAAAGTTATAAGAATAACCGTCCTCGAAGCTAAGGCCAACAAAAGTCCTTTGGTAGAAAGTGAGCATCTCATGCTTTCCATCTTAAAAAATAAAGAGAACATAGCCACCCAAATCCTTAACCAGTTTGATGTAGATTATGACATGTTTAAGAATGAACTTGGATATGTAAAGACGGATCCTAAAGCGGAATTCCAGGATGATGAAGGTGAAGAGTTTGATGAAGAGAGAAAATCATATTCACAACAGCGGGCATCAAAGGGATCTGCAGCACAGGTTAAATCAAAAACACCCGTTCTCGATAATTTTGGTCGCGACATTACAAGGCTTGCGGAATTGGGAACGCTTGATCCGATCGTAGGTCGTGAAACAGAAATTGAAAGGGTATCTCAAATCTTAAGTCGCAGAAAGAAAAACAACCCTATTTTGATCGGTGAACCAGGTGTTGGTAAAACAGCAATTGTCGAAGGGCTTGCATTGCGCATTATTCAAAGAAAAGTAAGCAGGGTTTTATTTGATAAAAGAGTGGTATCACTCGATCTTGCCGCACTCGTTGCAGGTACCAAGTATCGTGGCCAGTTTGAAGAGAGAATGAAGGCAATCATGAACGAACTCGAAAAAAATCGCGATGTGATATTGTTTATAGATGAGATCCACACGATCGTTGGTGCAGGTGGTGCAAGTGGCTCATTGGACGCTTCTAACATTTTTAAACCTGCACTGGCCCGTGGAGAATTACAATGTATTGGTGCCAGTACCCTCGATGAGTACAGGATGTATATCGAAAAAGATGGCGCGCTTGACAGGAGATTTCAAAAGGTAATGGTTGAACAACCAAGTGTCGAAGAGACAATTGAAATTCTCACAAACATCAAAAGTAAATATGAAGACTATCATAATGTAACTTATAACGCTGAAGCAATAGATGCTTGCGTGAAGTTGAGCGATCGTTACATGACCGACAGGTTACTCCCTGATAAAGCGATCGATGTACTTGATGAAGTAGGAGCAAGAGTTCATCTTAAGAATATCAACGTACCACAGGAAGTGGTAGAACTTGAAAAGAAGATCGATGACATCAAGCATGAAAAGAATAAGGTAGTAAAGAGCCAAAGATTTGAAGAAGCTGCTTCGCTGCGCGATACAGAAAAGAGGTTACAGGAAGATTTAGAAAAAGCAAAAGCAGATTGGGAAGAAGAAAGTAAGAACAGGCGTTTCCCGATCGACGAGGAAGCGATTGCTGAAGTGGTAAGTATGATGACGGGCATTCCTGTTAAGAGAATGGTTCAGGCTGAGACTGAGAAACTTCGTAGAATGGCTGTTGATCTTACAGGTGCTGTGGTTGGCCAGGATGAAGCGATTCAGAAGGTGGTAAAAGCGATTCAGAGAAATAGAGTAGGCTTGAAAGATCCGAAAAAGCCAATCGGAACATTTATATTTCTTGGTCCTACAGGTGTTGGTAAAACGGAACTTGCAAGAGCATTAGCAAGATATATGTTTGACAGCGACGATGCATTGATAAGAATTGATATGAGTGAATACATGGAAAAATTCACCGTATCAAGATTGATTGGTGCGCCTCCCGGATATGTAGGCTACGAAGAAGGTGGTCAGCTCACTGAGAAGGTTAGACGTAAGCCATATTCGGTGATTCTTTTGGATGAAATTGAAAAGGCTCACCCTGATATCTATAACATTCTTTTACAGGTACTCGATGATGGCCAGTTAACCGATGGTCTTGGTAGAAAAATTGATTTTAAGAATACCATGATTATCATGACTTCTAACATTGGCGCAAGACAACTGAAAGACTTTGGCGATGGAGTTGGTTTCAGCACCGCTTCAAGACAAATGAATTCTGAGGAGAATACAAAAGCCGTTATTGAAAAAGCATTGAAACGGACCTTCAGCCCCGAATTCCTGAACAGGATTGATGACGTAGTAATATTCAATAATCTTACGCAGGAAGACATTTTCTCTATTATTGATATATTGATGAAAGGTGTTACAAAGAGATTACAGAATCTGGGACTGGCTCTTGAACTTACGCCAGAAGCAAAAACGTTCATCTCAGAGAAAGGTTTTGATGCTAATTTTGGCGCGAGGCCGTTACACAGGGCGATTCAAAAATATCTTGAAGATCCCCTGGCTGAAGAGATACTCAACCTCACGATAAAGGATGGCGACGTTTTGATTGCTGACCTTGATAAAGAAAATTCGAAAATCATTTTCGAAGTGAAAGGTGGAGTTAAGAAAGAAGAAAAGTCAAAAGCATAAAATTTAGTGTTTTTATCTAATAGAATGCCGTCAACAATGATGGCATTTTTTTATGCCCTTAATTTTTTTCTTCTTAATTTTTAAACCACTTTTGTATGGATGGAAGACAAAATAATTATTACGATTGATGGATGGTCCTCTTGCGGCAAGAGTACCTTGGCAAGGCAACTTGCGAAAAAGCTTGGATACTTGTATATCGACAGCGGTGCCATGTATCGGGCCATCACCTTGTATTTTTTACGTAATAATGTGAATCGTGCAAATGAAAAAGCAATAAAAGATGCATTAAAAAATATTACGTTAGAGTTTATCTATAATCAACAGTCAGGGCAGTCGGAAATATATTTGAATGGTGAAAATGTAGAGTACATTATTCGTGACATGGTAGTAGCGGAGAAGGTAAGTGAAGTTGCTGCACTGAAAGACGTGAGAAAGTTTGCAGTTGCCGTTCAACAAAAGATGGGTATTGATAAAGGAATAATAATGGATGGCCGCGATATTGGAACAACCGTTTTTCCTGATGCGGAGATAAAAATATTTATGACTGCGGATGAAGCCATAAGAGTAGAACGCAGGTTCGCAGAAATGTTTGATAAAAATCCGAATGTTAGTTTGGAAGAAGTAAAAACAAATATCGCGATGCGTGACTATATCGATTCACATCGCGAGGTAAGCCCGCTTCGAAAAGCGCCTGATGCGATAGAATTAGACAATACTCATTTGTCAGAAAAAGAGCAACTTGATTTTGCTATTAAATTAGTAAAGAAAAGAAAGCTGGCATTATAAATAATGTTTAGGAATTAAAAGCTTCCAACACCTCTTCAACTGGCTTCGTATTCCTGTAAAAAGAAACGATTTTATTAATCACTTCTTCAACCATTGCATCAGGGCAACTTGCGCCGCTGGTTACAAGAATTTTTACAGGGTTTTTTTCAGGAAGAAAAGCAAGTGTCGTTGTTTCAAGTTTTTTGTGCAGGTCGAAGTGCTTTATTTCTTTTTCAGAAATAATATCATCCTGTGATCGTACAAAGAAAGTCGGCAACTTCTCTTCGCAGAGTTCTACGAGATGCGATGTGTTTGAACTATTGTAGCCGCCAACTACAATCGCAAGGTCGGCTTGTGTTTCAAGTAAGCCATAAGCGGCCGTTTGATTTTCATAAGTTGCATAACATAAGGTATCACGTGTATCTGCAAAGTGGTCGGCTACAGTGTCGTCATTCAGCTGATATTTTTCGATCATTATATTTTTGAGATAATCAGCGATGGCTTGCGTATCGCTTGCAAGCATGGTAGTCTGGTTTACTACTCCGATTCTTTCAAAATCGCTTTCTACATTAAATCCTTTGGAGAACTGCCCCGCAAATTCTAAGTAAAAATCATTGGGAGCCTTTTCGCCTTTAATATATTTTGCCAACTCGATCGTTTCATTCATATCATTCACTACTACGGTTGGAGTATTAACCGCGCTATGGCTAAATGTTGCGCGTGTTTCTTCATGCTGGGGCTTACCATGCACCACAATCGAGTAATTATTTTTTGCAATCGCTGCTGCACGATTCCATACTTTTTCCACGAAAGGACATGTCGTGTCATACTGGTGAATTTCAATTCCTCTTTTTCTTAAATCTTCTTCTATCTCAAGAGTAGTTCCAAATGCCGGAACAACTACAATATCAGCCGCAGATAGATTATCAAAAGGTATAAGTGTATTGCCTTTTGTATCCATTAGAAATTGAACACCCTTAGTTAATAGGTCTTGGTTGACCTGCGGATTGTGAATCATTTCACTTAAGAAATAAATTTGTTTACCGGGATTTTCCTCGATTGTTTTGAAAGCAATTTCAATCGCATTCTCTACACCATAACAAAAGCCGAAGTGTCGGGAAAGATAAATATGTACTTCACCGAAATCAATAAAACTGGGAGTAAAATCCTTTTTTAATTTATCATCCTGCCTGCGTTTATTCTTGATAGCGCTAATGAGCGGGCTGCGGTAAATAAGAGGTACATTAAATTTTTTCATATGCCTGAGCGGCCAAAGTTACAAAGACGTAATGATCGTTGCGCCAATAAAAGATTAATAATAAGTATTTTTAAATTTTCAAGAAAAAGATATTATGGCTGGAAAGAGCAAAGAGCATCCGCACCCAAAATGGAGTTATTCATCCAACATCTACGAAGTTAACCTGCGTCAATATACCCCGGAAGGATCTTTCGAAGCGTTTGGAAAACACTTGCCGAGATTAAAAGATATGGGCGTTCAAATTCTCTGGTTCATGCCTGTCACTCCCATCAGCGAAGTGGGGAGGCTTGGTACATTAGGAAGTTACTACGCAGCTAAAAATTATGTTGAAACCAACCCGGAGTATGGGACGATCAATGACTTTAAACAACTTGTGAGTTACGCACATGAGTTTGGCTTTAAAGTGATCATCGATTGGGTTGCTAACCATACTGGTAACGATCATCATTGGATCGTTGATCACCCTGAGTATTATACCTATAATGAAAGTAACGAACTGATTCATCCACACGGCTGGGCAGATGTAAGCGAATTGAATTATAAAAATCACGATTTGTGGGAAGCTATGATAAGCTCAATGAAATTCTGGATAAAGGAGTGTGATATCGATGGATTTCGCTGCGACATGGCTCACCTTGTTACCCTCGATTTTTGGATAGCGGCTAAGAAGAAATTATCTAAAGCCAAAGATCATTTATTCTGGCTGGCGGAATGTGAAGTACCGGAATATCATGTAGTTTTTGATGCAACTTATACGTGGCGATGGATGCACGCTTCCGAAGAATTTTATCATGGGCGCATGAACCTGCAAAGCTTTCTTACAGTTTTATATAAATCAGTTACTGAGTTTCCGGCAACTGCGTTCCGGGTTTATTTTACAAGCAATCATGATGAGAATAGCTGGAACGGCACGCAGTTTGAAAAATATGGTGATGCTGCTTCGCTAATGACTGTATTTACCTGCACCTGGAATGGAATGCCCATGATCTATAGCGGCCAGGAAATGCCCAATAAAAAAAGGCTGAAATTTTTTGACAAAGATGTGATTGAATGGGATGGCAAATTTGAACGCCACAACTTTTACAAAACATTGCTGCTGCTCCACAGTTCCAATGATGCTTTACGTGCCGGCGATCCTGAGGTTCTTACAAAAATTATTTCTCACCCTGATGATCACGAGATCTTTTCTTACCTGCGTAAAAATGGCAATCACCAGGTATTGGTAGTTTTGAATTGTTCTTCAAATCCTAAATCTTTCCAGGTAAGAGGTGTTCGCGGTGTATTCAGAAATGTATTTGGTGGCTACGATTTAAATTTTGATGAAGAGCATTATGTTGACCTGAATCGGTGGGGTTATCTTGTTTTTGAAAAAATTACGATGCTTTCTGAATTAGAAGATGTAGGCAAGGAAGCATAAAAAGTCAATTTTTTTTGCTGCATAATTGATACTTAAATGAGATGGCAAATTTGTGTTCATTGATTACTCCAATCAGGATTTTCTTTTCAATTTTTACTAAGTGTAATTATGCCATTTTTGAAATCCCTTTCAATTAATACAAAAAAGACAAACCCTTTTCCATTCAATGTTGCCGCTGTAAAATTTGCAAAGCAAATAAATTTCAATAATAAGGTCACCATCTTTATAGGAGATAACGGTTGTGGCAAATCAACATTGTTAGAAACGATAGCCCTTAATCTTACCCTTCCGCTTATAGGCGGCCACATACAAGACCACGCAGGTTTCGAGGCTGCGAGGGCGCTTCAGCCTTACGTTGAGATAGAATGGAGACGGCAGGTTAACTCCGGCTTTTTTTTCAGAGCTGAAGATTTTAGTGATTTTATAAATTCAGTGGAGAATGAAAACCGAAAAATAAGGGATGATCTGAGAGAATTGAAAGGTGTAGTCGATGATCAGATCATCAAGCAAATGAGTGAGAGTATGAATTATTCACTAAACAGAATGCGAAAGGAGTATGGGGAAAATATGCAGGCCTTTTCACATGGTGAAGCTTATTTAAAAATCTTACAAACAAGAATTGGCGACAAAGGAATTTATATTCTTGATGAACCGGAAGCAGCCCTTTCTCCGTTGAGGCAGCTATCATTAATTTTCTTTATCACTGAAGTACTGAAGACTAAGAATACCCAGTTTATTATTTCTACACATTCGCCTATGTTAATGGGAATTCCGGAAGCATTGATTTATGAAATCAAAGAAGAAGGCATGGAGCGTGTAAATTATAGAGATACTGATCATTATAGAATCACCACAACTTTTCTGAATGATCCAAATTATTATCTGAGGAATTTATAATGTTTGATAATAAAAAAACCACGGCGAAGGCCGTGGTCAACATTAATTAAAATCAAGTAAATGATTATTGGCCTGAATCATCCAACACTAAAGGATAATCATATGGTTCGCTATACCCCGGATAATATCCTGAGATAGTAACCTGCTTTGAATTTCCAACTGCTGCTTTAAGTTGATCAACAGATTTTATTTCTTTACCATCAGCTTTCGTGATTATAAATCCATCCCTCATTCTCGTTTGGTCGTTTATGGCACCCTCGTTTATTTTTTTCACTATTACGCCTCCGGGTATGCCATACTCCTTAGCCTTTTTTGGATCGAGCGTGATAAGATCTGCGCCAAGCTTATCAAGCATCGCATCTACTTTCACGATGTCGTAATTGCCTGAGCTATTCTTTAAAGTAACACCATAAGTTATTGGTGAGCCATTTCTTTCGACGGTAACATTTACTTTATCACCTGGCTTGAAATTGCTCAATTGTTCTTGTAATTCAGAACCTGAATTGATCACCCTGTCATTTATTTTCCTGATGATATCTCCCTTCTTAATTCCTGCCTCAACAGCTGCACCTGTCTTCGAGAGATCAGTTATGTAAATACCGTCCGCACTTGTAGGAATATTTTCTTTTTGCTTATCCTGATCGGTTAACATGCCTGCATC
>JBDTVF010000152.1:0-7554 GCA_040007325.1 Ginsengibacter sp.
ATTCGGACTTTTCTATTGGATAATTGGATAAATGAACTTTTCAATGGATTTTGGACATTTGATTAATGCTTGTAACATCAATCAACTTCTGGTACAAAGATATACAGATCGCAAAGTGGTACAATAGAACCACTACTCAATTATTTGGTTATGAATTTACTGTCACAAATCGTAGAATTACGAAAAAATGATTGCATTAATACGATTAGCAATGTAAATGTTGTAGTATAGACTTGTCTTATTTCCTGAAGAAAGCTATCGCTGTAAAAAGTAACATAAGAAACGCCAGCACTAAACCTCCGATAAGCCATGGCTTTTGGTTAAACAGCTTCTGTTTAGGTAATTCTATCTCTAATTTTCGAAATTTCTGCCTGGACATATATCCTTGTTGTGTTTTCTTCTCGGGCAGAGTAGATTCTAAACGTCTGCCCCATGTCCCGAACATGATGCGCTACCTGGCCATTCTACTACCCGATGAGATGGTTTACAAATTTGTAATTAAATTTTCAAAAACACAAGCCAGACTCAGAAGATCATAATTTATTTCCTAAACCCATTCAAAGCAAAAACCGGGAACAAATGCCCCGGTTTGGAAAAAAATTATCGATAACCACTAATTATCTCTCGCAGCTTTCCGTGCCTCGCTGTCAAGTTCGTTCGCAGCTTTCTCTGATTCATTTTTTGCCGAATTAGCCGCGTTTTCGGATGATGTCTTTGCGTCATTAACCGTGTTTTTTATAGCAGCACCGGCCTTATCGAAAATGTTTCCGCCTTCTGCTTTTGCATCATTAGAAGCTTTTTTAGCCTCATTATCCGCATTGTTTGCTGCATTCTGTACGCCGGTCTTTACATCTTTACCTGCATTCTCTACAGCAGTTCCTGCATCATCGGCTGCGTTTTTTAATTTTGTTCCTAAACTTTGATTTTCACTAGACATAGCAAAGGTTTTATTAATTAATAAATAAGATTTCTTACAAAATGTTACAATTAACATGCCAGCACATGACTAATTAAGCTTAGCGGGGGCTTTCATTCTTAAGCTCAAATATTTTTTCCAACCTCATTTATTTTGCAGAAGAGTTATACATTTATTACAAATAAACAAAAACATGAAGAAGGCTCTTTTAAATCCTATCGTTCTTTGCTGCAGCTTTATATTCTGCTTCGCAACTCTTGCAGACCTCAGCGGAAAATGGTGTGGGATTATCAAAACTCCTGACGGCCAGGAACTGCAAGCGACATATAATTTTAAAGTTGATGGAGTTCAATTAACCGGAACAGCCGAATCGGCGGCTGGTGTCGTTACAATTGATAGCGGCAAAATAATGGGAAATAATTTTTCATTTAAAGTAACAGTTGACGGTAATGATTATCCTCACAAAGGCACACTTTATGATGATTCTTGCGGGGTGGATATTGACTTCGGTTACGAAACCGTGCACACAACACTTTTGCATGATACAACCAAATGATCACATTGATATAATTCCGCGGATACCCTTTGTTTATAATTTATTCGCCTATTGGACCGGCATCCGCAATTAGTCCTGCATTTGACGGATTCTCCGCGATGACTTCTTTGATAGAAAGTAATTTTGAAAGTGACAATTAGTAAACACTTTCCATTATGAATAAGCTGAATAAAAAATTTACAGCAACTCTTCAAAAGAGTCAGAGTAGAGGTAGATGGACATTTGTGATTTGGCCAAAATCAGTTGAATTTTTTCAAACAAAAGGGCTTGTAAAAGTAAAAGATACCATTGACGGCCATCCCTTCCAAAGTTCATTTATGGCAATGGGCGACGGGACTCACAAACTTCCGGTAAAGGCTGATATCCGAAATGCCATCAATAAAAGTGAAGGGGACAACGTTACTATCCTGCTCAAAGAGCGCATTCAGTGAAGGCACATACAAATAGCTTTGGGGATGAATATGGTTGCAAAACTAAAACCTAACTTTGAAGCACCCTGTATGAGTAAGTATGATCTTCATAATAAGCAACATTTATTTCCTATGAAAATCCTGGTAGTAGTATCAATTGTAATTGGCTTTATTTTTTACTCATGTACAAAAACACCTGAAATTCCCCCTACCATTTTAGCCGAATATAATTTAGGAAACGGAGACAGTTGTACCGGCGCAGTAATTGCCGGGAGAATTGTCCAGGATACTTCTCTTACTGCTGAAAACACGGTTACTATTAAAGTGGATGTCACTGTTCCGGGGCCTTACTGGATTACCACTAATACTGTGAACGGAATATCTTTTAGCCAGGTTAGCTCCTTTGACGCGATTGGTGCTCAAACTGCAGTACTAACGGGATCGGGTACACCAGTCGATACCGGCGCAGTTAATTTTACCCTTACTCCTCTCAATGGTACAGGAGGAAGCTGCACATTTTCAGTAAGAACTATTCGTGGTACACTTCCGCATTATTATGTCACCTGTTTTCTAAACGGCATTTATAGAAATTTTAGCGATAGTGCCGCTGCAACCAATGGCAGCTTTCCGGGAACATCAGGATTTCCCGGCCTGGATATTCGCGGCATTGATACAGTTGTAAACTCTCTTTCCACAATTGACTTTGGAGTAAGTGATGCAATGAGTGTGGCTCCCGGTACTTATGCTGACACCAGCCTTTCGCAGGCATATTTTAAATATGTTGATGATACCGCGGCAACCTGGTCGGTACAAAATTCGCCTCAACCTTCTTTTATTATTAATGTAAATAGTGTGAATACAATTTCAACAAGCGGAACTTTTAGCGGAACTATAAAAAGTATGCAAGGCACAGGCACCGATAGCATAGTAATTACTAATGGAATTTTTAATGTTCCGTTCAAATAAGATAGCTGTGTCTTTGGCAGCCATTACTTTCACCTTTCAATTCTCAGGATTAATTCATCATATCGTTTTTAGCACCGATAATTCAGAATTTTTTTATTTTCTTCAAAAAAGGGTGTTTTCACCCTCTTATAAACCGCTCGATTTCATATTTTAGATTAATTGTAAATCAATCTAAGGCTGCTAATGGGGCAGTTGGAAAGAAATACAGATAAGCCGGGCCGTTTGCCTAACCGCTGCCTTGAGAGACAAATACTAATCATTAGTTTCCGGGTTCAAATTCATCCGAACCAATTATGTACTAAAATAATTGGTTCGTTTTTATTTTATATTACCCTGACCTCTCAATAAGATGAGCCAACTATCGGAGTCGAACCGACGACCTCTTCATTACGAATGAAATGCTCTACCAGCTGAGCTAAGTTGGCTTTTACAAGCAACACACCTGGTGCTTATTAACGCAATTTGAGAAAATTAATGTTTTCTTCAAAATAGAGTTTCGAATCCAGGCATTTTATTAAATATCAATGTGCCGTTTTCTGCTATCATACCTGAAATAAATACGTTGGAAAAACGTTAGTCCGGTAAATCATCCTTTTCCTATTTTATGAAAAAAATATTATCAATTCTTTTTCTCGTTCCCGTTTTAGCATCGGCTCAAAACTTTCATTTCGCCGGCCGGCTCGGACTTGCAAATTACCAGGGAGATCTTAAAGCGAAAAATATCTCACTAGCGCATTCTAAACTGATGGGATCTCTTGGCGTACGTTATGACTTGTCAGAGCACGTTTGTGCGAGAAGTTACATCACACTTACTTCGCTGAATGCTGACGATAAAAATGGAACATCCGCTATGCAGCAGAGAAATCTCAACTTCAGTTCAAAGATCCTGGATTGGGAACTAACGGGACAGTATAGCCTTTTTAGCCTCAATGACCATTGGTGGACACCTTATATATTTGCCGGAGTGGGCATATATCATTTCAACCCATATACAAAAGATACTGCCGGTACAAAATATTTTCTGCCAGCGCTTAGAACGGAAGGTGAAGGTTTTGCCCCTGGCATTAAGAACTATAAACTAACCCAGATAAGCATTCCTATTGGTCTCGGCGCTGAATATTCTCTTAATCAAGACATGCGTATCGGGTTTGAATTTGGCTACCGTAAAATATTCACCGATTACCTCGATGATGTTAGCAACGTATATGTAGACCAGGCAAGCCTCCAGTCCGCAAGCGGACCTAAAGCAGTAGAATTAGCATATCGCGGAAATGAAGTTCAGCAAGGCTCCTACCCTACTGCCGGCGTTAACCGTGGTAATCCTGGTAATAAAGACGCCTATTATTATTTCGCCATCACTTATACTGTACGCTATTTCTTCGACAAGTATAAGCAGATTGCCGGTATCCCCTCAATGAGAAAAGATAAACGCGTAGGCTGCCCGGCAACAAGGCAATATTGATCCTGTACATATTGAACTTCTCTTAAAATGCAAAGTGGATTTGCAGATTGGGCGTATTAGATAATTAATCGTCCGCTTCCGGTTTATACGGCTGCCATTGAGATCATCAGGCCTCGTTTCGAAAGCAATATAGCTCCATTCCTCATGCAAAAAAAGAAGCCACGCAAACTGTCATTTATTTTAAATTCTTTTAAGCAGAGCTAGAAATTCTTCGGCACTACCACTAACCATTCACATTAATTTTTCTCCATTCCTAATTAATTAGTAGTACTACTAAATAATTAGTAGTATGTTTGTGTAAATTATTTATTTATGGTGAAACTTGCCAAACGTGAAGAGCAAATCATGCAGGTATTCTGGGATCTTGGCAATGCCTACATACGTGATTTAATTCCGCTCCTTCCCGATCCGAAACCTCATTACAACAGCGTTGCTACGATAGTAAAAATATTGGAAGAGAAGGGTTTTCTTGATCATGAAACGCATGGAAACATGCACGCTTACTTCCCGGTAGTAAGCAGGGAAGACTATCAAAAATTTGCCCTTAAAGATATCGTAAGCCAATATTTCGATAATTCATATCCGCGCATGCTGGCCTTTTTTGCGAAAGAGCAAAAACTTTCCGCAAAGGAGTTGACAGAAATAGTTGACATCATTAAAAAAGGAAAAAAATGATACCATATATATTGTATGCATCACTCATCCTTACTGCATGCCTTATTTTCTATAAGCTGCTTTTGCAACAGGAAACTTTCTTTCGGCTAAATCGTTTTGTATTACTTGCCTGTATGATGCTCGCATTCGTGTTGCCTGTACTTCACGTTCCGCAACAGATGTCTTTTAGAAAAGCTCCGGCGGAACTAAAGATTACACAAACCGAAAGTAACAGTAGCCAATTTAATATTCCTGATCCCTCAAGCACTCTTACAAGGCCACGAACTACCAGTGTAGCCGATACGCAATCTTATATTAATATGCAACAGGTTATTCATTGGCTGATATACTTGTACTGGTTTGGTGTTGCCATTTTTGCACTAAACTTTTTAATGCAGGCAATTGTACTTCTGTATAAAGCATATTCACGGCCGGTAATTATCGATGGAAAATTTCGGATAGTAGAGATCGCCGGGGATAAAGCGCCTTGTTCTTTTGGTAATAACATTTTCATTAACCCGGAAAAATATGACTGGGACACCTACAACCAGGTGTTGCTTCATGAAAAGATTCATATAGACCAAAAACATACTCTTGACCTGTTACTGGCTGAGATCGTATTGATCTTTCAATGGTTTAACCCCTTTGCGTGGATGTGGAGAAAGGAACTTGAAAACAATCTTGAATTCTTCACTGATAACAAATTATTGGAACAGGAAAAAGTTGAGAAACAAAGCTACCAGGTAAACCTGCTTAAAGTGGCTGCGCCTCACTATCCACTGAGCCTTACTACTAATTACAATCAATCAACTCTTAAAAAAAGATTACTCATGATGAACTCAAAAAAATCTAATGTACATACCATCTGGAAATATTTTTTCCTGCTCCCGCTGATGGTACTTTTTGTTTGCCTCTTCAATGAGCCTGCAGTGCAGAGCCAGGATATTGTAAAGCAAAAAAAGGAAGTAAATGTGCAGGCGAACAAAGGTATGGCCGCTGAAGGAAAATGGTTTGCTACAATTAAGGGCGACCAGGTAAAGATGGAATTCAGGCGGAATGATGAAGAAAATGAACACAACTCCAATAACAGCACTTTTACACTTATTGATTTCAAAGATCTTCCGAGAGGCAAAGAGGGAACATTTAACCTTACCCGTGAGGCAGGTAATATTGCATTTACCGGCAGGTTCGATGGAGACATGGGGATGGGCACTTACAAATTCACGCCCGACCAGGCTTATAACGATTTCATGCAAAAAGAAGGCATCGATATTTCGAAAGGTGATGATGCCATGGTGTTTTATTTTATAAACGTAAAGCGTTCTTATGTGCAGATGCTGAAACAACAGGGCTATGCAGATCTTGACAAAGACAAAGTAATTCCAATGGTAGCGCTGGACATAAATGAGTCCTATATAAAGTCAATAAAAGATGCGGGCTTTAAAAATATAGGTATCAATAATCTTATACCATTTAAAGCATTGAATATTGACAAAGCCTATATCGACGAGATAAAAAGTGCCGGTTATACGAATGTATCAGCCGACAAAGTTATCAGCATGAAATCACAAGGCATTAGCGGCAAAGACATAGCCGAATATCGCGCTTCCGTGGATAGCAGGAAGAGCGATGACCTAAAGAATAAAGCTGAAAATGATGAAAAAAGAAGTAATGACTACAATAAAGAAAAGCAGCAGAGCGAAGACAAAGCAAAGCAAGATGATAAGAATATGAACATGAACGGCAATATAGATGACGATGATCTCATCGCTTTTAAAGCGCTGAAAATAGATGATAATTTTGTCAATTCATTTAAGGCAGTGGGATACAGCCATATTTCAAATGAAGATCTTATTGCCATGAAGTCACTCGGCGTTACAGCGAATTATGTAAAGAGTTTTACCAGCGCAGGTTATACCAATTTGAAAACTGATGAAATAGTATCATTAAAAGCACAAAGCATATCGCCATCATTGATCAAAGAGTATAAAGATCTTGGCTTTAAAAATTTAAGTATCGACGATGTAATCGGCGCAAAGGCAACAGGCACCTCTCCGTCCTTTATAAAGGCGATGCGCGATAAAGGCCATAACATGCAAAGCCTCGAAAAATACATTGCATTAAGAACGGTGCTTGGAGAGTAGCATTTCAAAAACGTTCCTGCAGCTGGGTCTTTATTATATTTCTAAGTTTAGTTTTAATCTCCGCATATTGCCACCCTTTCAGGGGTGGCTTTTGTTTTTAAATAGTTATAAGTAGCGCTCTGTAGTTTGTGTCAACTTTTTTTAAAACCAACCCAATTAATTTCTATTTCGATTTATAAATATTTTATTAAGTACACCTAGAAGGCTTTTTGTGAAACGTTAGGAATAGTCATTGCCGTCACGGCCAGGATTACACCCCTGTCACTATAAATTTTTCAGTGAAATAATGTTAGATAACATCGGCGGCGACGCGATGTCACAAATACAATAATGCGATTTTAAGATTTGTTTCTGCCGGGCTTTCCAAGTGCGACTTTTTATGCATTAATGATTATTGCTTAGATTCACAATACCACTTTTCATTGCATATATTACCAGGCCAATTC
>JBDTVF010000153.1:0-7478 GCA_040007325.1 Ginsengibacter sp.
TCAGAAATTAAAAACGATTGCTTATGTGTAAACAAAAAAGATTTACGATTAGAACTTCACTGACCACTTTAATAGTGCTCTTGTGTTCATCCATTTTTGCGCAGCAAAATCTCACTGTAACCGGAAAGATTTCAGATTCACTGAGTAAAAGCGGCCTTGCGGTGGCCAGTATTACTTTGAAAGGTAATAGCAAAGCAGGCACCACTACCGATGCTAATGGAAATTTCAAAATTACGGTGCCGAATAATGCGGTGCTTGTAATTAGTTCTCTCAACTATGCAGCTAAGGAAATACCGGTGCAAAACCGATCGTTCCTGAATATTTTATTAAGTCAAAGATCTTCAGAATTAAATGAAGTGGTGGTGATAGGTTATGGTGAAAGGAAGAAAAAGGATGTAACGGGCGCTATATCCACAGTAAGCTCAAAAGACATTGAAAAAAGTACAGCAATTTCTCCTGAGATGGCCCTGCAGGGCAAAGCTGCAGGTGTTTTTGTGGAGTCCGGCGGTGGCGATCCCCAAGCCAGGCCTCTGGTACGCATCAGGGGTGTAAATACATTCGGGTATGCTGAGCCACTTTATGTAGTAGATGGAATACCTATTTATGAAGGTGGCGCGGGTGCTACTGACGGCGCAATAGGAGATATTCGTTCTCCTGTAAATATTTTTTCAATGATCAATCCACAGGACATCGAATCTATAACCGTTTTGAAAGACGCTTCTGCTGCCGCTATATATGGAGTACGAGCATCCAATGGGGTAGTGCTCATCACTACAAAAAGAGGAAAATCCGGACGGCCGAAAGTCGAATTTACCACATCTTACGGCGTACAAAATATTCCAAAAACATTTTCATTTTTAAATACAAAGCAATATTTTTCCCTGGTGAATGAAGCATACAATAATAATCCTGATATTGATAACGGAGTGCCTGTGCCTGCCGGGGTAAAATTTGGTTCTTTTTATGATCCTGCCAGTAGTCAATATGCAGGGAATAGCCGTACATACGATTGGCAAAAGCAATTACTAAACAAGGATGCACCAATACAGGATTACAGTGTAAGAGTTAGTGGTGGAAATGATGCGTTTAACTACTATTTTTCCGGAGGATATGCAAAACAGGAGAGCCCGCTTAAATCTAATTTTTTAGAAAGATATTCAATTGCAGCTAACATTGAATCGAAGGTATCAAAGATCATACAAACTGGTTTAACCATACGTTTGGTACAGGAGAATTCTTTAGTAAACACGCAGTCAGATTTGGGAACGATGGCTGCCACTATTCCGTTTCAGCCATTCTTTGATCCAAATGATCCAACGGGATTTGCACCTGTTACGTCTGGTAGTTTTGTAGCCAATCCAGATTACAATCCTGATCTGCTGAATGCAGGTGCACCACTCGTTTTTGCACCAGACGACCCAAAGTCATTATGGGGCCCGCAGTCGAGATTTAATGTATTTGCTTTCCAGGCACTAAACAATACAAAGTATGATCTTTTAAGAGTGTTAGGAAGCGCCTTCGTCCAGATAGAACCCGTTAAAGGCTTTCGAATAAAAGGAACACTGGGCGGAGATTACTTTATTAATCTAAAAAGAGAATGGGCGGACGTGGATAACTGGCGATTTTCACAAACTCCAGGCAATCCTTACTCGGGCCAGGATGGTAAAGCAGCAGGCAGATATGGAGAAAGACAGGGTAAAACTTATAACCTTAATAAGGAACTGACTCTTAACTACAACCATACTTTTGCAACTGACCATAATATTGATATAGTATTGAGCGCTTCGGATCAATTTGCACGCTGGTATGTAAACGACCTGAGTGGTAATGTGGACTATGCTGATCCTCTTTACAGGGGCATAGCCAATAAACCACCCTATACACAAGGCTTTGCAGGTATTTTGCAGGAAGATGCATTGATAGGTTATGTAGGTAGAATAAGCTATAAGTATAAAGACAAGTATTACCTCGATGGCACATTACGATATGACGGTTCATCAAGGTTAGCACCCGGTCACAGGTGGGATCAATTTCCCTCTTTTGCTGCGGCATGGCGTATAAGTGGCGAAAAATTTTTTCCAAAAGTTTCTTTTATAAACGATCTGAAGATAAGAGGCGGGTGGGGTAAATTAGGAAACTTCCAATCCGCCCCTTTCTACGCGTATCTTTCTGGCGTTTCAACCAGCCCGGATTATCCGTTAGGCTCCGGAAATGGTAATGGGTTTGGCACGCAAACACAAGGCGCAGCATTGCCAAATTTTGCAAACACATCACTTTCTTGGGAAAAACTAAAAACTACTAACATTGGCTTAGATGCTCAATTATTTAATAATAAGGTATCGTTTACTGCCGAATATTATAATAAGATCACGTATAACATAATTCAAATTGTAAGCTTACCACCTAATACCGGAATAGAAGCGCCTGCAGCTTTAAACATTGCACAAGTAAGAAACAGGGGCTTCGAATTTCAGGTTAGTTACAACCAAAGAGTAGGCCGTGTAAACCTTAATATTTCAACAAACCTTACTACTGTCGATAACAAAGTTTTGAAACTAAATGAGGGAACCCCGTTAGGAGGTGAAGGTGGCAGAATTGAGGAAGGATATTCCATGTTTTACCTATGGGGATATAAAGAAGGTGGAATTTTTCAATCACAGGCTGAGATTGATGCATGGAGAAAGTCGCATGCTGACGTAAGCATCGGTCAGAGTCTAACCAATCCAACTGCCGGATATACTTATAAACCGGGTGATATGTATTTTCAGGATGTTTATGGTAATCCTGTAAACCCCAAAGATAGATATAGCAAAAATCCAGATAGCCTTATTAACAGTAACGACAGAACCTTTTTAGGAAAAACCATACCTGGTTATTATTATGGTTTTACGTTAAATGCAAACTATAAAGGGATAGATATAAGTGTATTTTTCCAGGGAACGGGTGATGTTAAAAAATACAATTACGCACGCTCAGGCGGTGAATCAATGGGCGGTCTTGCTAACCAGTGGGCTACAGTCTTAGACCGGTGGACAGAGCAAAACCACTCCACAACTATACCACGGGCTGTTTACAATAATCCTTCAAATCCTAACAGGTTGTCAAGCCGGTTTGTTGAAAGTGCAGCGTATCTAAGGTTGAAAAATTTGCAGATTGGCTATAGTCTTCCAAAAAGCCTTTTAAATAAATCAGGGTTTATTGATAACATTCGGATTTATGGCAGCGCAATCAATTTATTTACCGTAACAAAATGGACCGGTCTTGATCCGGAGAATGATTTTATACCTCCAACGCGTCAATTTCTTATCGGTATTAATGCATCATTTTAATTTAAAAATTAATTAATAGTATATGAAAACGTTTGCTTTTAAAATATTTATTGTGGCTTTGATTGGTTTGTTTGGCGGCATAATAATATATAGTTGTAACAAGTCAAAACTTGATCTATTCCCGCACGGCCCTACCGAACAATCTTATTTTACCAAAGAAGATGATTTCAATAAGGCAGTTCTGGGCATCTACGCAAAGATGACTGATTTCTTTTGGTATAATGGTGGGGCAGGAAGCACCACTATTACTGCTTTTTTATTACCTGGTGATGATATTACAACGAATAACGGCAATGAAGAATTTGAACAGTTTGGCTCTATTCAGCCAAGCAGTGGCAGATTGAGTTACCTGTATGGAGCGCATTACCAAATGGTTGCGCGTGCAAATACGGTGCTGCAAAAAATTAAAGAATTGGGATCAAAAGTTTATACAACTCCCAATTTAAAAAATTACAATGAAGGAGAAGCTTTGTTTTTGCGCGGATATGCTTATTACAATTTATGGAATTTTTTCGGCACCTCCCCCTTAGACACAGTAAGAGTTACTACCACAAGCCAGTTTACTCCACCGGGTACAACGGGTACACAATTACTTGATCAGGCTATTGCCGACTTCACTGCCGCAGCCGGGTTATTGCCTGCAACATGGGATGCAGCAAATAAAGGCAGGGCCACTGCAAATTCTGCGAATGGCATGTTAGGAAAATGTTTAGTCTTCAGGGCATCTGCGAATAAGAATGCCGCCGACTACACAGCCGCAATAAATGCATTCAATAAAATCTCCGGGGTATCATTGGTTGATAATTTTGATGATAATTTTGCTTTCGATACAGAGAACAATCCAGAATCATTGTTTGAATTCCAGGCTTCGCAGGCTTTTGGTGGAGATAACGTATGGCTTTCAAATGATTTTGATAACGGCGTAGGAGCTCTGTCTATTTTTTGGGGATATTACGAAAACAGTTATCCATTGTTTGGGGCTTCTCGATTTTATGCTACAACTAAATTAAAAAACGCCTTCAATCCTTCGGATCCCAGACTACTTTCTACAATGGATTCTTCTAATCGCACTATTAATAAATATGTGATAAGAACAAAACTTGACCAAGCAGGCGCATCTTCTGTAAACAATTACCGCATATTGCGATATGCTGATGTGCTATTGCTTAAAGCAGAAGCCATACTACAATCAGGTGGCCTGGCAACCGAAACCATTGACTTGATAAATCAGGTAAGAACCCGTGCTCGCAATATGAAACCGGGTGGAACGGCTCCGGCAAATTATTCTGCTACGGAAACTGATAAAACGGTAATAATGAACTGGATAATGAATGAACGATTTATAGAACTTGGAGGAGAAGGGCAAAGATGGTTCGATCTTCGCAGATGGCAGATGCAGGGAATTATCTCTTTAGATAATGCCTTCTTCAGTTCAAATACAAATATGTCTTTCCAACTTCCAAAGCATTTATATTTTCCAATTCCTAGCAGTGAATTAGATATTAATCCGAACGTAAAACAAAATACCGGGTATTGATCAATTAATCTTCACACTTTAAGGGATACAATATTGCCCTTAAAGTGTGATCTTTTTTAATGCTGCTTACACTTATTAGACTGCAATGAAAAACAAGTCTTTTCTCTTCCTTGCTTTTATAATTTCTTGTTTTAATGCTTGTTCCAAAAAATCAACCGGCCCTGCCGGAAACACTAATCATGCCCCATTAGCGATACTTTCTTCAAACGGCTCACCGCACGCTCCCTTAATTGTTGACTTTACTGTAACAGCATCAGATGTGGATGGTGATGCACTCACCTACAATTGGGACTTTGGTGATGGCGCAAAAAAGAATGGAACCAATAAAGAAAGTCATACCTATGCCGCCGACAAAGCTTACACAATAAAAGTTGATGTAAGCGATGGTAAGGCAAGCCCGGTAACAGTTACAACAACCCTTAATACCACAGTTACTATTGTAACGGTAGATGCTTCTGTAAAATACCAGTCTATGGATGGCTTCGGTGGCTTTGGAGCAAAGGACGTTTACTGGGGCGGCGGGCCATTCACCAGTACAGACTTTGCGAATACCTTAATCACCGATTTGGGGCTAACAATTTTACGCGACAATGTACCAACAGATTTTGAAGCGGTAAATGATAACAGTGACCCCAATGTAACCGACTTAAGTAAATTTGATTTGACCACTTCTATAAAAGATCACTTTCAGTATTTAAAAGATATGAAAGCCGCCGGGTTAGATAAATTGATTGTGAGTATATGGAGCGCCCCCGCCTGGATGAAAACTAATAATAACGTAAATGGTAAGGCAGCCGGAGCGCCTGCTTATAATCCAAACCCAACGGCCGCAGACAACCAGTTGCGAACAGATATGTACCAGGAATTCGCCGAGCGTTGCGTAGCTTATATTAAAATTATTAAGCAGCAAACCGGAATTGATATTTATGCTATAAGCCTCCAAAACGAACCCCGGTTTACAGAGCCTTATGAATCTTCGGTGTTTGACGGCAACGCATTAAGAGACCTGGTAAAAGTTGTAGGCAAAAGATTTGCAGATGATGCAGTAACCACAAAGATATTTTTACCCGAAGACATCGGCTACCTTGATGGGGTGTCAGGAATGGTATTGCCAACATTAAATGATCCTGTCGCCCGGCAATATACCAGTATCATTGCGGTACACGGTTATGCTCTTGATGGAGTAACCGCCAATTCACCTGACGCGTTAACATGGCAGACCATGTACAGTTGGGGAGCGCAATACACCATGCCCTTATGGATGACGGAAACATCCGGCTTTAGCAATGATATAAAAGGTGCAATGGATTTAGCTAAAGCGATGTACACTGCTATTAATTTTGGAAATGTATCTGCGTGGTTGCATTGGCAGCTAAGCCAGCAAACGCTGGATTCTTATTCATTAATGTCTTCATCAGGAGAGAAAAGCAAGCGTTATTTTGTATCGAAAAATTTTTATAGGTATGTAAGGCCTGGCGATGAAAGAATAAAATCGTCCGCACCCGATGGAACAAATGTTTTTCCACTTGCTTTTAAAAATAATGTAGCCGCTACGAATACAATTGTTATCATAAATGATAATACGGAAAGCCATATAATAAAACTGAATGGAGCGTCTTTACCGCCGCAATTTTCTTTATACGTTACTTCAGCTACTGATGATTGTAAAGACTATGGAACTGTAAACACATCTGATGCATTTTCAATACCGGCTAAGTCCGTGGTCACTTTGTATAAGAAGGGATGAGAGTGGTCTCCACGATCTTTGAAAGCGGGAAGAAATTGCAGTTAGCAGGTATAAATTTATTGGCGACTTCCAAACGTCATCTGTATTCCATGGCGTATCCAAGGCTTCTATATACTTTTCGGAGGTTTCATTCTTAACATTCAGAAAAAATGATCATCACAAAAAATAAAATGGTTCATTTAAAAAAAAATAAGCAAAGTTTATTTAAAAAAGCAGCGACCAGCTTATCGCTATTACTTTTATTGAATGCAGCGTTGCATGCGCAAGGTTTGTTATTTTCTTACAATGATCTCGTTCAACAGGGAAATAGTACTGCTATAACTTCGGCACGACCATTAGAGCTGCTGGCACTTGCCAATGTACAGGCAAAGACGATAAAAGTATTTGACGGAAAAGGAAAAGAATACGCCGCTCTTCCAGTGAAAAACATAACTAAGTTCACGGTTGCCGGCGCCCTTGGGAAACATATAATCCGCCTTTATAACACGCAAAATAAGCTCACTGATTCCATTCCATTCGATGTTGAGGCACGCACTGATATTGATGATGGAGGCTATTACAAAAAAATGTTCGGGCTGTTTTATAACGGCATGTTTGCAGATAGGAAGGAAGGCACTTTTCCGATAACATGGAATGGAGATACTTCACACGTTTTTGTGCCGTGGGTGCTTGATAATTTTCATACCATGAAAGGATTAAAATACTTTTTACCAAATGGAAAAGAACTGGTTGATATTATGCGCCAGGCGCAAAGGGAAGATGGCATGATCTATAGTTTTATACAGTACATGTCAAACGCGGATTATTTCTTAACACGTGATAAATTTTCGGGCTACAGTAAAAAGATCGGTGATAAAATTTTTGT
>JBDTVF010000154.1:0-7461 GCA_040007325.1 Ginsengibacter sp.
AGATGAGGAAGCCGCTGAGTTTTCTGTTACAGCTGTTTCATCAGGATTGGCGCCACTTTCGGACATCATCTCTTCTGTTAGCACTTGTGGATGCTGAGGTTCAGTAATATTTTTATCGCCATTCTTGTTACATCCGGTAGCTAGCAAGATGGCGATTGCCACTGACATTTTTAATAAATTCATCTTTTTCATTTGTATTTATTTTATGATTAAAAAATTATTTGACATACGTTCGAATTCACGTTTCAAAAGGGTTTACTTCAATACCAGGCACAGCGCTGCCAGCATCCGTTTAGAGATTTTTTTTGTACTAACGGTTTAATATAAATGCTTTCGTTATTTCAGCCTGCCGGTGATCCCCAGCTGAAGACCTGCGCTGGTTACCGGCAAACTACCCACACCCATACCCTGTAGTGGGATTTTTAGAAAAGGTTCGACTCTGATCTTAAGATTTTTAGAAATACTATTTTCATAACCGATGCTCAAGTTTGCAACCGCTGGCAACCGGTAATTATTTTTTTTATAAATGCCGAGCATCTTATCATTGCTTCCATTAAGTGTCACGTGGTAAATATTCATTTCATTTGTCATAATGTAAGAAGATACTCCGCCGGTAATAAAAAAGTCATGATAATTTTTGACAGCAAAATCGTATTTAATTTTTATTGGAATTTCTATAATCGAGCTCTGGCTTTGCAGATCGTTTATCACCATTCCTGAAGGCATCGTCGATTCAACTTTTGACATGCTAAAATCTTCACCTTTGCTCTGGTAATTTTTTCTATTCCAGATAAATCCTGTTTCAAAAGATAGCCTGTGACTAAACCTGAAACCAAGAAGAAGCCCCGCATCGAAACCTGTATTGCCGAATGATCCGGAATGTACTTTACTAAAATCCGGTCCTGCAACTACACCAATATAAATTCCATTCTTTTTTACTGAATGAGTATTGGCTTTTGTTTGCAATAACAACGAATCGTTAATCTGTAGTTTCCCCCCTCCATCGATATTATTAACCAATAAATCAGGAATGTAAAAGTCAGTGTTTATCGAGTTGAGATAGGAATTGCTTATAAACAATTTAGTGGCCGGATCAAAGATGTTATCTACAAATCTTTTATTTTGAAACCGATTATTGTCTTCGTTATATTCATTTTCTTTATTACTTTCATTTCTGCCAATAGTGTTTATGTCTACAGGTGATAAGTTCCCCGTTCCGACGCTAAACAAACTGCTATTAGGATTCGGTGCATCCTTATTCCTATCTGTTGAATTTGATTGAGGGGTTTTCTTTCTTTCTTTTATTTCCTCAGTTATTCCTGCGGCGTTTGATGATTCATTTTTTGCGAACCTTGGTGTATTTCCAAGATTAACGTTGTTATATATTAACCAGCTCGAAAAAAGAAATGTCAATACTAAAAACAGAACTATAATTCGTTTGTCTCTTGTCTTCTTTACCGAAACAAACGCTGGAGCAGGCTCAACACCTTCATTCAGCTTTTTGGCAATGCCTTCCCAATCACTTTTACCCGGATTGAGGGGATAGTTCTCTGCTGCTCTTTGAAACAAATCATCCATATCGTGTTCTATATCCTGCATTCTGTAAGCTCTTCTTTTTGATTTAAAAATTTTTGCATAAGTGCTTTTGCTCTCAATAAATTTGACTTTGATGTGCCAACGGGAATTCCAAGTTGGTCGGCGATTTCAATATGTGTATACCCATCTATTACATGCATATTAAAAACGATCCTGTACGCCGGCGGTAATTTTTTTACAAGTATCATCAGCTCTTTGTAAATGATCGCCTGGTCGGCTGAAGCGCTTTTATCTTTAATGTCCCACACATAATCCGGGATCCCTCCAATTTCCGGTAACAACATTTTCTTTCTTAAAAGATCGATGGATGTATTCACCATAATTCTCTTTAGCCAGCCGGTTAATAATTTTTCGACATCTTCATCATTTTCCCACCGGAACTTATCAATACTTAGGAAAAATTTCACGAAACCATCATTGGTAACCTCTATCGCTTCTTCATAATTATATATGTACCGGAAAACAGTTTTCAGGGCAAAGGCACGATAACGCTCATAAAGCGTCTTTTGATGCTTTTGATTCTTCTCTTTGCAACCATTAATTATTGTAAGTGTTTTTTCCAAAACGTAAACCAGGGTTTAGAAATTTATTCCAGAAAATAGCGAATTAAAATTAATCTTATTTCTCCTCTGCCTAAACAGTAAAGCTTGGTTTTTAATTTCTATACATTAACATACGTCTATATTTAAAAAGGGTTGCAATAGTAGGTTTATTCTTTTACAGAAAAATCTCGATGATTATATTTCAGCAGCCAATAAATACAAGCTTTTCAAAATTTCATCGTATTGAATTAATAAGAGCTATATTACAATGCCTCTGTTTCAACAATCTCCGCTAACTCTCTCACCGCCCTTTATTTATTATTCATTATTTAAAACAAATTCACATGAGAAAATTGATCACAGGCTTTATGAGCTTGGCTATGCTTGTTTTATTTACCCATCAGGGTATGGCCCAGAAAAAGGAAATGACCTGGACAACCAAATCAAAAGAAGCGAGGGAATTGGCGAAAAGCGGCGCTCATCATTTGATGAATGCCGAATTCGAACAGGCCTACTCCGATGTTGAAGGTGCACTAAAACTGGATCCCAATCTCACACCGGCACTCGTTTTAATGACCAACTTAAGCAGGGGCGCTTCGAGAGAAGCTTATGCTGAAAGGGCTATAAAAAGTGCTGTCGGCAAAACTGAAGGAGAAAAGCTCTTTGCTTCTCTTGCCGATAAAAATAATACGGCAGAAATGAACAGAGAAACCTGGACCAAACTTCATACTATGTTTCCTGATGGAAAAATGATAGGAGATTTTTATGTACAAACGCGGGCTACACCCGAGGAACGTTTTGCCGCTGCGGAAGAGTATATAAAAAAATTCCCTGATGAGCCTGCCATGTATAATACAATAGCTTATTATTATATGCTGAATAAAAAAGATAATGATATGGCAAAGAAGAACCTGGATAGATATATTGCCCTTTATCCTGACGGTTCCAATCCGTACGATTCCATGGGTGAATATTATTTTAATAACGGGGACATGGAAAATTCGAAAAAATATTATAAAATGTCATTAGAGAAATATCCATTCGCTAATAGCTCCTTAACTGCCCTTCAAAAAATAGAAGATAGCACCAAGACAAATGACTCAAAGTAATAAAGCAACGCGATAAAATTTTGTAAGAACGAAGCTGTAAAAAGCTTCGTTTTTAAATTTGGGAGACTTTTGAAAATTGATGTAAATTTATTTTTCGCTATTAAATTCTCGATACCGGCCTTTTGATAAGTTGCCCATCCTGGTGAAATCCCCTATTTCATAGAACTTTCTCAAACTACATCTTAAATATTTCAGTCATGAAAAAAAACAATTCAACAACAGTGAACAAACGCCGGGATTTTTTAAGACAAGTCGCCGCCGGCGCAGCGACAGTAAGCATCGCTTCGCTTTTATCGCCTCTTCCACTATCTGCCTCACCCTCATCTTTAGCCATGGATGATGAAGATCCGGATGCATGGTTCAATAAATTAAACGGTAAACATAAAATTGTGTACGATGTACCTGAAGCAAAGGGCATGATGCCCTTTGCTTGGTCTCGTGTTTTTTTACTTACTAATGAGCATACCGGTACGCCAGAAAAGCAAACTAATGTAGTGGTAGTATTGAGGCATAACGGTATCGCCTATGCCATGGAAAACAGGTTGTGGGAGAAATATAATTTCGGCGAGATGTTCGATGTAAGTGCCGGGCAGGGTAAAGGCAAAGCAAAAAGCAATATGTTCTGGCAACCTAAACCGGGAGATTTCACTATTCCCGGTATTGGGCAAGTAGCTATCGGCATAAATGAATTGCAGGATAGTGGTGTAATGTTTTGCGTATGTGATATGGCCCTCACAGTTATGAGTGCAGTAGCTGCCAAGTCGATGAATAAAGAAGCAGCGGACGTTAAGAAAGATTGGGTATCAGGAATATTACCCGGCATTCAAATAGTTCCATCTGGTGTGTGGGCCGTAGGCCGGGCACAGGAGCACGGGTGCGGCTATTGCTTTGCAGGATGATTCTTTTAAAAGATGATTTTTGCCGAACTTCGTTTCAAAAATGTGGGTGGAACTTTGTGTGCATTTTACAAAAAAGGTTAGATGAAGCGGTCTTTAATAATTCTTACACTGGTAGCTTTAATAATAATTTTATCTGTTTTTATTGAGTCAAGAATCAAGAGAAAGCAAATTAAGAGCGAAACCAATTTGCCAATTGCTACCACCCCAGTTTCACTCTTTCCTGATAGCAATCAAATTCCGGCGACATCCTATGGCGACCTGGTACGTTACGGCAAGTCGCTTGTTGCAAATACTGCTTTTTATTTTGGACCCGATGGTGAATTGCAACATGTAAGCAACCGCCTGAATTGCCAGAACTGCCACCTTGCAGCGGGCATGAAAGAATATGGCAACAATTTTCTCTTGGTTGCAAATGGATACCCACGATATAAAGAACGCAGCGGCTTAATGGAATCTCTTGTAAAAAAGGTGGAAGATTGTTTTGAAAGAAGTCTCAATGGAAAGATCATTGACAGCAACAGCCGCGAGATGAAAGCATTTATTGCTTACCTCGGCTGGGTGGGTGCCGCCGTAAAGAAAGGCGAAAAACCGAAAGGCACCGGGCTGGAGGAACTTCCATTTATGGATCGGGCTGCAGACACGCTGAAAGGCAAAACTGTATTTGAAAATAAATGCATGGTTTGTCATGGCAAAAACGGGCAGGGACAAGAACTTCCTGATAGCACGGGAACAATATATCCACCTCTGTGGGGGGCCGATAGTTATAATGTTGGGGCGAGTATTTACCGGGTTTCAAAATTTGCCGGGTTTGTAAAAAGTAATATGCCCTTTGGTGCCACTCACGATCTTCCACAACTTAGCAATGAAGAAGCCTGGGATGTTGCGGCGTATGTGAATACTCAATTTCATCCTTCGAAAGATCTTTCTGGAGACTGGCCTGTTCTCAGTAAAAAGCCGTATGACTACCCATTTGGTCCATACTCAGATAAATTTTCAGAGAATCAACATAAATATGGGCCTTTCACGCCGATTAAGAATTTTTATGCTGGCGATAAAAAATGATAGACAGGTTGACAAATAATATTTTTGCGGAATGAGTTTATTCATCTGAGACCCTTATTACTAATCAACCACGCTTCTTTTCTCTATTGATTTGTGAAGTTTTACAACCTCGATGAGAGCGGCAGAACCATACCACGGACGTAGTTCCATTTTTAATACTCCCGCCTTGATAGCAGGATCTGTTGCCGTAAGCGCCCGCGCCTCATCAATGCTTTTAACATTAAATATAAAAATGCCACGTACCGGCTGATCGTCGAGGAATGGCCCGGCGACTATCAATTTACCTTCGTCCGCCAGGCGTATGATATTTTTTAAATGAGCTATTTGAAGATTGGCGCTGGTTGCCGAGTCCATGCTATGATTATCTCCCTCTTCCAAAAACGCCATTACATATTGTTTCATTCCATAAGCATCTGCGCCCAATTTTTTTGCGAGCACTGAATCATAAGAGAGCTTTTCAACCTGCGCAGTTTGACTAAAACACGAACAAGTCAGAAGGAAAAGTATTAACGTTGTTGGGTATTTCATCACGTTGAAATATTTATATGATTAATTATATGCGGAAACTATCTTTGAGCCGGTTTACTTTCCCCATACGTTTGCCTGATAAAAATAATAAACACTTTTTAACAAAAAACACCACTTAACACAAACTTTTTAACCTATAGTATGGAAAAAAAATATCCTTTCTATTTCAGGGCTACCGTAACCCTTTTTGGCATCATGCTTTTTATTTACCTGCTTTATGTATTGAAGTCAATATTGATCCCGCTTGCATTTGCTGCTATGCTTGCTATCCTTTTAAATCCATTTGTAAACTGGCTGCGGCAAAAAAAAATACCGAATGTTGTAGCCATTTCCATTTCCTTATTATGCACCATATTATTCGTGGCAGGCATAATGGTGTTTGTTTCGTCGCAGGTAGCAAGGTTTACAACAAATATGCCTGCATTGCAGGAAAAATTTTCAAATCTTTTTCATCATTTCCAGCTATGGCTTCAGCAGAATTATTCTTTATCTGTTAGTAAGCAAAAGGAATTACTTGCGCAGGCAGGTAGCAATTTAAAGCCGCTGATCGGGCAAACATTAGGTACTGTTTTAGGTACGATAAGCGTAATTGTTCTTTTACCTATTTATATTTTTTTACTGCTTTTTTATAAGACACTAATTCTAAACTTCGTTTACGAAATATTTGCGGAACAAAATTCATCGCAGGTGGCAACCGTTCTCAGCGAAACCAAAAACGCTATTCAAAGCTATATGGTTGGTCTTCTTTTGGAAGCGTTGATCGTTGCAATCATGAACTCCACCGCTCTTTTGCTGCTTGGGGTAAAATATTCTATTCTTATTGGAGTAATCGGGGCTGTATTGAACATACTCCCTTATATAGGAGGCATCATCGCGATTGCGATACCATTGCTTATCGCCACGGTTACTAAGGATGGGTTTTCAACGCAGCTCGGAATCATTATCTCTTACATGGTCATCCAGTTTATTGATAATAATATATTGGTGCCGCGAATTGTTTCTTCTAAAGTAAAGATCAACGCACTTGTATCTATTGTTATAGTATTATTGGGTGCAGCAATATGGGGCGTGGCAGGCATGTTCTTGTCCATACCTTTTGTAGCTGTACTTAAAATAATTTTTGACAGGGTGAAAGAGCTGAAACCGTGGGGGAAATTATTGGGTGATGAAGTACCCGTATACCATAAAGGGCAGTTATGGGATTTCAGAAGTAAACGGCGACGGTCACTTTCAGAAAAAATTACTGGAGAAACATAAAGGGGCTGAAAATAATTTAGTAACGTATACATCTTTAATTTCAAACCCCTAACGCTAATTCAAAAAATAGAAAAAGTTTTTTATTTTTTTGAAGATCCATTTTTTGGGCCCGCCTTGTGTGATGATGATTTGATGGAACTGCTTTTGGAAGTTGAACCCGAAGGCCTACTTTTTTTTTGGAACTTTCTTGCCTTCAGCTCTTGCTTCCGAAAGGGCAATAGCGATTGCCTGTTTTGGGTTAGTGACCTTTTTACCGCTTCCACCACTTTTAAGTTTGCCTTCATGCATTTCATGCATAGACTTTTCAACTTTTTTGGAAGCACCTTTTGAATACTTCGCCATAATTTAAAATTTAAGGTTAGTGCTAATTAATCATACTAATTCTTATGCCAAAAGCGAAGTGAATAGAAGTTACACTACATCCAGTGCCTGTATTTCCTTTTTATATTGGGATGGCAGGATGATTGA
>JBDTVF010000155.1:0-7336 GCA_040007325.1 Ginsengibacter sp.
TTTTGTGATACTACAGATAGCAAGGGGAGAAGGCCAAGAAAGTAATTAAATTTATTAATTGCTTTTGCATTGTTGGGTGCCAAGTCCCTCTCTTTTGGAGAGGGATTTAGGGTGAGGTTATTGACTATTGCTGGCCACCTATTCCACCACTGCCACCATTCAGTCTTTTATTTTCTTCTTCGGCTGAGGCTTTTCTTTGTCTTGCAGCTTTCACCTGGCTGTTACCAAAGCGATATGAGAACGTTACTTTCAATTGCTGGCTTTCGAAACGGCCGCTTGCTTCAAGATGGCTTCCCGCAAAATCACTGATACCTTTCCATTGCAAGGTTTTAAAAACGTCAGTAAAGGCTACCTTAATATTACCGGCGCCTTTAAAAACTTTTTGCTGCACGCCTACATCAATAAATCCAAGTGACTTGCTTTTAAAAGTACCTCCCCACACTGTAGGAGAGTTGAAAAATCCTGAGAGCTCAAATGTTGGCCCCTTCTTTACAGAGAAAGTTTGCTGCGAATAAATTGAAAAAGCATCCACATTTATATTAATGGTTTTGCCACCACCAAAGTCGGCTATGTATGCAGAATGATAACCATTAAATGTTACGAAAGCGCTCCACCACTTTGTAATGGTAATTGGTGCACTGATGTTGAGGCTGTAAATATTTTGTGTTGCCAGATTTTTCTGCGTAATGAAGGCTTTGTTTCCAAGCGTATCAATGATTTGGGCGAAGTAATCTTTGATGTGGCTGTACCCGATAGATGTAACGTACCTGTAAAGGAATGTGTGCGAAAGCTGGAAACTGTTAGTATACTGGGGATTTAAAAACGCATTTCCTTTTTGATAAGTCAGCTCATCGATCTTATTTTCAAATGGGTTAAGATTTTGGTAGCTCGGCCTGTCTATTCTACGGCTATAACTCAGGTTAAAGCTGTTTTTAGGATTAAGAGTGTAGGTAATAGCGCCACTCGGAAAGAAATCAATATAGCTGCGTTTCACCTGGTCATCCGGTTGAGGTGTATTGCTTATAAGGTCGCCTTCGCTTTTAGTATTCTCCATTCTTACGCCAGCCTGTATCGTCGTCTTTTTACTCAAAGGACGATTATAATTTACATAAAGGGCTTTCACATTTTCATCATAATTAAACTTATTGCTGCGGTCCGGATCTTTCACATTGTTGTTGCCATACACATTATAGAAATCAAAAGTGTTCTTTGTTTTCACATCAGTGATTTTCCCTCCAAATCCAAGCTTGCCTTTTTTGAAAGGTTGTTCATAATCAATTTTTGCAGTGTATATGTCGATATCAGTCGGTGTATTATTTCTATAAATTCTCTCGTCGAGTAAAATGTCCGTAATAGGTGTGCGATAGTAATTTGGCTGATAACTGCTGCCGGTACGCGTGAAAGTTACAAGGTCCGCATCAATATCAAGTTCTCTGCCACTTGTATCTGCGTAACGATAGTTGAGGTTATAATCTACATTGCTCCTCGAACCCGGCAGATCATTTCCTGCATATAATATCCTGTTGGGGACACCGGTATTCTGCGGTGTAATTATCGTTGTGCTATTGGTGGCTGATTTGCTATCATTGAAGTTGGCTGTGACCATAGCACCGATGATATTTTTTGAATTTATAGAGTAATCGATGCCGGCCTTTACGTTGTGGCTTGTATTGTCATTATGGTTTATACTACGCTGATCGTAAATGCTGTCTTGTTGAATACGATATAGGTTAAACAGGTTTCTTGTTTTGCCAAAATTGTTACTGTAATTACTAAACAGGTTTACTTTCTTATTACGATAATTAAGACTAAGTGATGTATTGTACTTCGGCGTATGACCGAATGCCACGCCAGCAGAAACGTTGCCATTTGCGCCATAATTTTTGTTTTTCTTTAGCCTGATATTTATGATACCGGCGTTGCCTGAAGCATCGTACTTCGCGGACGGATTAGTAACCATTTCAATCGATTCAATGTCGGCTGAATTGATGGAACGCAGGTACGCAGCAAGATCGCCGCCACCCATTTGTGTTGGCTTGCCATCCACATATATTTTTACTCCATTCTTGCCCTGCATAGAAATATTATCGTCTTTATCCACCGAAACACCGGGCGATTTTTGTAACAACTCAAAAGCATTACTACCAGTAGCATTGATACTATTTTCTACATTAAATACTGTCTTATCTGCTTTCACTTCTATCATTGGCTTTTTTGCCTGCACAGTAATTGCCGTAAGCGAAGTGCTGCCGTGCGATAGCATTAGAGGTGGGGTGGTAAAATCAAATCCTTCCTGTATATCGAATTTGGAAGAATAATTTTTAGTAAAACCAATGGATGTTGCTGACAACAAATAAGCGCCCGGCTTTATTGATTGCATCCGGAAAAGACCATCTGCTGCGGTTACTGCTGTTTTTGCAAGTGACGAGTCTTTTGCATTAAGCAAAAGAACAGTTGCAGCAGTAAGTGGTTTATTGCTTTCATCAATAATCTTTCCACTTACCTGTGTTGGGGTTTGAGCAAATGTGGAAAATGTTGCGATAATAAAAAGGGTAAAGAGAGTAGTCCGTTTCATAAAGAGTGCAGCTTTGGCTAATAATTAATTGCGGGCAAAAGTAATTCAGTTCATTTCGATCAAAGTCATGATCCGGAATGAACGGATATTTCTATATTTAAACGGTAAAAAAATGTTTAACACGGAATAGAGCAACTAGGGGCGAAATTTTAATGCTTCAGTCTGTATAGTTTATCGGGCAGCTTTAAGAAACCTATTTTAATTGGTCAGGTTATTGTTGCCTTATTGCGATTGATGAATTTCGAAATTCAAATAGCCAATAAGATTATTTATAAATTGAAATAAAAAATATGGAATACAGAAAATTAGGAAACTCCGACCTTGAAATTTCAGCAGTAACATTTGGGGCGTGGGCTGCAGGAGGATGGATGTGGGGAGGCACAGAACGCAAAGATTCTATACAGGCAATCGTCGAAGCTTATGGACTGGGCGTTACCTCTATTGATACAGCGCCTATTTACGGACAGGGCGCCAGTGAAGAAATTGTGGGTGAGGCTATAAGAGGAATGCCGCGCGACCGCGTACAGATTCTTACAAAATATGGAATGCGTTGGGATGAAAAGAAAGGTGATTTTGCTTTTAAAAGCAAAGACAACAATGGCAACGATATCGACATATATAAATATGCTTCTAAGAGCAGCATCATTAAAGAATGCGAAGACAGTTTGTGGAGGCTCGGCACTGATTATATTGATCTCTACCAAATTCATTGGCCAGATGTTACCACACCAATCGCGGAATCAATGGAAGCCGTGGCCAAATTAATAGAACAAGGGAAAGTAAGATATGCAGGCGTTTGCAATTACGATGCAGAACAGGTAAAAGAGGCAGGAAAATATATTAATCTCGTATCCAACCAGGTTCCATATAGTATGGTAAAAAGAGATATCGAGAAAGAAGTTGTTCCCTATTGCATTGAAAATAATATTTCCATTCTTGCATATAGCCCGCTTGAGCGTGGATTGCTTACCGGCAAACTGAAACCCGGTCATGAATTTGCCGAAGGCGATCACCGGGCTAACTTATATTTTTTTAAAGGTGAAAACATCAGGCGCACCAATGCGATGCTGGATAATTTAAGAAAAATGGCGCGTGAGAAAAATGCAACACTTCCGCAACTGGTAATTCGGTGGACAATAGAGCAACCGGGAATTACCATCGCGTTAGTAGGTGCAAGAAATGAAGAACAATCAGTAATGAATGCCAAAGCAATTAATATAAAACTTACAAAAGAGGAAATTGATTTTATCAATGAAAATCTTCAAGGCCTTGTTTTGGAAAAAACATAGTTTGAAAAAGTTATTGTTGGTTTGAAACTATAGCTAACATTAATTCCGGCATTACAAAAAAATCATTCTATCAATTGCCGCAAGGCCGGTTAAGTATGGAGAAAAAAGAAAAACTAATAATCGGCATTTCCATACTCGTCATGGCAATTGCAGGTTGGCTGCATTATTCTAATGCGAACGAGTTACTATCTTTTATAATAAGTGCTGGAGCATTGGCATTGCTGGCAAAAATTGTTGGCGATGCCACGGAACAACTGGGCAGCCGTTTTGGGCCAGCCGCGACCGGTATATTGCAGTCTGCTCTCGGCAATCTTCCGGAATTATTTGTTTGCATTTTTGCCTTGCGGGCCGGCCTCGACACGGTGGTACAGGCAGCCTTGATCGGATCCATTTTAGGAAATTCATTATTAGTTTTAGGCCTGGCTATATTCGTTGGTGGATTAAAAAACGGTACACAAAAATTTCCATCTGAGCCGCCAAAGATGATGGCGACTTTAATGATCCTCGCCTTTGCGGGCCTCGCTATTCCTACCGTTACAAAAATGTTTCATACCCGGGCTGAAGGTCACTTAAACATGCTGGATGTGACCCTTGCCATTATCTTATTAATTATTTTCATCGCAAGCGTGATCTACTCACTAAGAGGCGAAACCGAACTCACATCTCCCAAACCTGGAGGCGGAAAAGCACATTCAAAATGGTCGCTCCCAGTCACCATCGTTGTGCTTTCAGCGTCCGGCGTCGCTGCGGGCTTTGTTTCAGATTGGTTTGTTGATGCATTGCAACCCGCTATGAAATCCGTTGGCATCAATGATACTTTCGCGGGGCTTGTAATAGTTGCCATTGCCGGTAACGCGATTGAGAATGTTGTGGGCATACAACTTGCGTACAATAACCAGTCAGATTATGCTATGAGCGTAATCATGAATAGTACTTTGCAGGTGGCGCTTGGACTTTTTCCTTTGCTTGTATTGTTATCTTTTTTCTTAGGAGGATCTATCTTAACCTTTGTATTGTCACCAATGCTTTTGATATGCCTTGCACTCGGCGTAATTGTGAGTGCATTTATTGTATACGATGGCGAGTCGATATGGCTGGAAGGAATAGCGCTGATCGGGCTTTATCTATTAATAGCTGCAGCATTCTGGTGGGGATAGCGATTAGAATTTTATTCCATTATAAATATCAGTTAATGGGATGTTGAGCCCGATTGAATCTATAAAAAGTAAATCATCCTTTTCCATTAGTTCGGAAAATTTCCATGTACCATCTTCCATCTTATTGGCGATTCTTAAATGCATATTGCGGGAATCTATAGTGATGTATTGCTTAAGTGATTCCATTTGCATATAAAAGAAAAACTTCTTGCCAATGTCATAATCCTCTGTAGAAGGTGAAAGAATTTCAAAAATTACTGACGGATTTTTGATTGTGTCTTTTATTTGGCCATCATCAAATTCAGGCTCACCACAAATAATTGTAGCATCGGGGTAGAAAAAAGAATCTTTTGATTTAACAGCAACTCTCAAATCACCTGGATATATATTGCATTCCTTATCTTGAAGATAATTCCAGGTTCTTCCAATAATATTTGCGCAAATTTTATTGTGATTAATAGAAGCTCCCGCCATCGCAAAAATTTTTCCGCCTGCATATTCATGCTTGTATTCCTGCTTGCGTTCCCACTCGAGAAAATCTGTTGGAGACATCTGCGGATAATATTTTGGCGCAGCCTCATTAAATTCCATGTATTAAAATTAATTATTTAATTATGAATTTTAATAAGCCTCAAAATTTTGCAGGAAAGAAAATCCTTTAATGATTAAGTGAGATTATAATCATTTTTTTCCTGCATCTTAATTCCGATATATTTGAATCATAAACTACTCCGTTAAATAAATAACGGTATCATTTGATTTAAACTATTTTCCTGCAAGATGGCGTCACCAATCCCGGCCCGTAAAAGGTTACATGTAATTCAACTTGCAGCATTAATTTTTTTCACTGTGTCCGGCGGGCCATATGGTCTTGAGCCTTTACTCGGCTATGCAGGCGCTCACGGCGCTTTTTTGCTACTCATAATTACACCGTTGATTTGGGATGTCCCTGCAATTTTAACCGTGCTCGAGTTAAACAGCATGATGCCCGTTACGGGTGGCTATTACCAATGGGTAAAACGCACGTTAGGTTTGCGATTCGGCTTTTATGAAGGGTGGTGGACATGGCTGTATACCTTCGTCGACCTTGCCATATACCCAGTGCTATTCGTTGAGTACGCATCATTCTTCTTCCCGCAGATTGAGCAAGTAAAAATCCCGGTATGCCTTACTATAATATGGATTAGCGCTTTGCTTAATATTCTCGGTATTTCTCCCGTAGGTAAAACTGCATCGATGCTTAGTCTTGTGGTTATAGCTCCATTCGTGTGGCTTTTTATATTAGCAATAAAAGATACCGGTCATTTTTCATTGCCAGCTCCATCCCTCAAAGGCATTTCGTTTTCCTCCTTAGGAATGGCATTATATACCGTGATGTGGAATTTTTTTGGATGGGATAATACTACGACCTACGCTGAAGAAGTCAACAAACCCGCCCGGACATATTTAAAATCTGTGAGTATCGCCTTTGTTACAGTTATACTTATTTATGCCATGGTACTTTATGCAACTTTGCATTTCGGTATTAATGCCGCTACGCTGAATGATGGGGGCTACCCGGTTCTTGGAACGCTCGCAGGCGGCAAATGGCTGGGAGCTGCTTTGGCAATTGGGGGCATGGCAAGTGCACTTGGCTTATTTGCTGCAGTGCTCCTGGCTGTGTCGCGTGTTCCACAGGTAATGTCAGACGATGGCTTGCTGCCGTCCAAAGTTCACGCAATCCATCCCCGGTTTAAAACACCATACATATCCATAATCATTTGTGCAGTTGTTGTCAGCTTTATGATCTTATGGAGTTTCCAGGATCTTATTGTAATTGATGTGACTCTTTATGGCGCCGGACTATTCCTGGAGTTTGTGACGTTAATCAAACTAAGAATAAAATCTCCAACGGCAGAACGACCATTTAGAATTCCCCTAAATACTTTTTGGCTATGTGTAATGCTAATACTTCCGATCGGGATATTTGCGATTGCCTTATCCGGTGCATTTGCGGAAGAAGCTAAAATGCTGAAACCGGCTTTGTTCGCAGTCGGCGCATTGATAAGTGCAGAAGTAATGTGGCAGGTTACGATGTGGAGTAAGAGGCGCTCGTAGAAAAAAAATCATTCGAGTTAAACAATTTGATTCGGTGCTGCCTGTTTAGATGTATTAAAAGATTTAAACCTTCTCTCTTTAATAATATCCGCAATCAAATTATTCAGATCGAATAATTGCTCTGCCTTGTATCCGAGCATTCTAAATATTAATCCATTTAATTGCAACGCGGAGATACCAAATGAAATACCTTCTGAAGCTGACAATTGCGAGTAACA
>JBDTVF010000156.1:0-7287 GCA_040007325.1 Ginsengibacter sp.
GCAAGCCGGTTTACAAGATCTGAGGCCAAAGTGCGCCTCCCCAATAACGTGAGTGTCTCAAGAACCATGGCTTCATCGCGGGTATCGGAACCATAAGTATAGCCTGGTGCATGATCCGTATTGAACGTAGTAGGTAAACCACTTATTAATTGCAACGCCGTGTTATCCTGGCCTGCCAGTTTATAAGCTGCAGCCAGTCGCCATTTTGCTTCCGGAGAAATATATTTGAATTCCTTGAGCCGGTTCATGGCGCCAAGCTCAGGAGCCTTGGCCAAAGCAAGAAGGTACAGCCGGTAAGACTGCGTAAGATCGCCCCCATAAAAATTAGTGGTGGTGGGCATCCATGAATTTGCCTTGCTGCGCTCAAACAATTTCCATTGTTGCAGTAACTGTTCGCTCACTGTATATCCGCGATCCTGCGCTTCCAATAAAAAGTGCCCGGCATAGTTGGTACCCCACTCATCACTCTGCGGCCCACCCGGCCAATAGCTAAAGCCGCCATCGACTCTTTGAAAATTTTGAATAGCGCCAATTCCCGCCTTCACATTTTTTTCTATCTGCGCTTTCTTGTATTCAGAAAGATCAGTTAATTGATTTAAGACAAGTTGCGGAAAGACCCCGGAAGTAGTCTGCTCAATGCAGCCATGCGGATAGGTAATCAGGTAATCCAGCCGCTTCTCAAGATTCATGGAAGGAATGCTGGACAATTCAAGCACCGCTTTACTTGTAGACACTGCACCGATAGCAGTTGCAGATGTTGTCCATTGCTGTCCGCCGGAAAGTGTTTGTGCGCTTACATTTGTCACGTAAGGATTTGGATTTCTTATGTCCAATTCAACATCGTAATCTGCTTTTTCTTTTCCGCTTGAAGCGGTGAGCTTTACTTTACCAATTCCCACATCTGGCTTAACCTTTACATCAAAATAAATTATTTGCTCTCCGGGCTGCGTAAAGCTGACAACCTGTGATGCTGCACCTGTTATGTCCAAATATGGATTTGCCTGTAAAGAGACATTCACTGTCTTTATATTATTTTCCATTGCAAATACCGTTACCGGAATCTTTATTGTTTCCGCAGGGCCAAGCACGCGGGGTAATGTCGCCAGCAGCATGAGTGGTTTCTTAACAGCCACAGCTTTTTCAGCGCTTCCGTAACTACCCTGGTTAGCCGCAATTACCATGGCACGCACTGATCCTATATATTGTGGCAATATAAAGTTGTGGGTTGCTTTCTGACCTTTGTCAAGATGGAACGGGCCAAGATATTTTACAACAGGCTTGAACCTGTTTGCCTGCTTAGGTTGTACCGGGCCGCCCTGGTCCTGGTCGCCACCGATAGTAAGGATGCGCTCAAGATTGCTACCCCAGGCTCCTATTACGTAATCATACAGATCCCATGTTTTTACTCCCAGCGCTTCGCGGGCATAAAAGTAATCATGTGGATCAGGAGTTTTAAATCTTGTAAGATCTAACAATCCCTCATCCACAATGGCAATAGCATAAGTCATTTCTTTACCGTCTTGCTCACTAACGGCTATGGTTGACTGTTGCTCTGGCCTGATGCTGTTTGCCATAGAAATAACAGGCTTGAGTATGGTATTTTTATCTTCAACAAATATGGGGAGCACTCCATACATCCTAATCGGAAGGTCATTTATAGTTTGGGCATGTGGCTGCAACAAACTTACATACACGTAAATGTTGGGAGCCATTTCCTTTTCAGCCTTAAACTTTACAATCGTTTGTCCCTGGTCAGTTGTCTGCCAAAAATTTCTTATCACTTTACTTCCCGATTCAATACTTATTAAAGCACGTCCGCCCTGGCTGCTAGGAATGGTGAGTGTAATATCATCACCTGTATTATACTTTTCCTTATCAGCTGTAAATGACAACATAGATGCAGCAGTAGGGTCATCTGTATTATCCCGGCTCTGCCATCCCGGTTGGTCAACATAAAAAACATCGCCGGTCTTATGGCCACTCTTCAAATCTTTTACAAGCACAAGATATCTTCCCCATTCATTATCGCTTACGTTAAAACTCCATTTTCCTGTTCCGTTTGTAAGATGGACAGTTTCTGATTTTACTATCTTATTGTATTTATCCTGGGTAAAGTTGCTTAGGTTATCTCCGCTATTATCCCACCACCAGCGCCATTGAATTTTATAAAGCTGCACTTCTACATCCTGTGCCCCGGTTAATAGCCGACCCTGGTTGTCTACGTCAACTATGTCTGCGGTATGTGTTTTACCTGTCAATAAAAAGCCCCATGGCTTTTCTCCTTCCGGCACTTTTATACCGGCATAGCTTGTGTAAGGGCTATAAGGAATCGAGACGTTGTCTATGCTAAAACTGCCTCCGGGCTCAAATACTTTTACAAAAAGATTTGCGCTTAACATTCCCGGGGCATTATTGTCGGTTTCAAAATCAGGCTTTACCGTGGCCTCACCGTCTGCATTTAATTCTCCATTGAAAATCGTTTTCGTCTGGGTTGTGTAATCTGTTGTAGGATCGTCAAAGGCATATGCTGCAAATTTCGGAAAGGATGTTTTCTTCGCATATAGCGAAGCATCAACTTTTGCTTTAAGGTTTTTGGCTGTAGCGCCGAACAACCAGCGGGCTGAAAGCTTACCGGTGTTTGAAACATTTTTTCCCAGCATTGCGTCAGCACCAAAATCGAGGTCAACTTTTAGCCGGTTAGGCATTACCGTTTCTATCCTGATTCTTTTTTCAAAACTGGCGCCACCTACTTTTACTTTCGCCAGCCAATTACCTGTAACTGCATTGGCCTCAGTATTTGTTTTAAAAACATTAAACCCATCATTGGCGTTGGTTTGCACCAGCTTCTTATACAATTGTCCCTGGGGTGTAAACAGGTCAAGCTCCACAGGATGATCTTCCGGCAGTTTATTCTCTTTATCTTCTACAATACAATTTATATAGAGAGAATCTCCCGGCCGCCACACACCTCTTTCCCCGAAAATGAAACCTTTGATTCCATTCTTCACTTCTTCCCCCGAAATATCAAAACGGCTAAGAGGAAGGCTATTGCCATCATCCATTTTTAAATAACCTTTTTCATTATTTCTCTTTGCAATTACGAGGTAGGGTTTACTCTTAAGATTAAAATAAGCGAAGCCGTCATTATCGCTATTTGCTTTCGCAATTACCTGCTGCTGGTAATCGAGCACCTGCAATTCGATATTTGCCAATGGTTGCGTGGTAAGAATATCAGAGCATGCAATAGTAATCGTATTATTTCCGCCACGCTTGGCTGTAAGTCCAATACCTGATGCAATTATGTTTCGTGTTGCCCAACGGTCTTTGTTGTAGTAAGAGCTCTTACACGGATTATCCTGCTGCCGCCAGTTGTAGCCATAAGGGTAATAGTTATCATATCTTTTCCAAAATTCATCGTTATCATCAACTGTATTTTGCGAAGGGGTATAATATTCTTCGTCATAATACCTTTCTTCATCATCCTCATCATTAGAAGCGGAATCTGAAGCATGGCAAGTGTATAATGAATAGTCTGGCCTGAACCCAATTGTAACCCGATAAATTGCTCCCTGCTCCGTTTTTAGAAATTTATCTATGTCCAGCGAAAAGCGTTGCTTTTTGTGAAGATCTAAATTCTTATCATCATCAAGCCTTAGCGTTTTTTGAACGATAGGTATAGCGACACGCCTTAAGTTGTCATCGCCACCAAGATCGTTTCCCTGTAGAAATTGAGGGATATTGTTCTCGTAGATCTTGATAATACTAATGTCGACGGCATTCAGGTTGATTGCCTCAAAAGGCAACACAAGATGGCCTGCATTTGGCAAAATGTTTCCACGCCCCTGTATAGTTACGGAAGGCATCCTGTTTTCAAAAAATACGTTTGCTGTATACCCCTTTTGCAATGTGTCGCCCCATGCATTTTTTATTCCCGGGGCAATGTTGACTGTGTAATCACCATCGAGTTTGTCTCCGGTATATAATTTTACCTCACTTCCGTTAATGCTATAGGTAATGTCTGATTGATTACTGATTGTAATAAGCCCTGCAAGTTCCTGGCCTAAGGCAATCGGATCACTAAACTGAACGGAAGCGTATTGCTCTGCATCATTCATCGCCATTACGGTCATTACTTTAAAGTCTCCAATAGCGGGAACATCTAAAACTTTATTATTGGCGATATCAACCTTTAGTGGTTTGCCATTCCATGTAAGCTCTACCTTGCCCGCTGTATTGCCCCTGGAAATATTCTTAACAGTAAAATCATGCGTTTTTGCGGCGCCGTTATGTTGCCAGCTAATCTTTAGAGCATTGTTATTTTGCGTGGCATTTAATAATTTTTCCACAACTGCATCCTGTTCAACGTCTGCAGTTTCAATTTCCCCCAGCAGAATCATCTTGTCTTTTTGCCCGCTACTTCTAAGACCAAAATCATAAACTTTAAAAGAAGGTTTTACCGTCTGAATATTAAAAGTAAACTCCTCATATTTCGACGGCACTTTTGTGACTTTTCCCAATTGAAAAGTGACCTTATACAATTTATCAGGAACAAGATTTTCAGTTGGTTGAAATTCTATGGTGCGGGCATCAAGCCAAACAGCCTTTCCTTTTACAGAAGGGGAGAAACTAAAAAGGTCTTTATCTACGGCTTCCCCTGTGGGATGCGTTGTGGATGCATCTGCCGCCAATTGAACTCTTATTGCGGCAGTTTTTGAAATGATGCCAGTCGTGTAAGCATCTATATATTGGCTGAACGACGGATCTACTTCAATCCATTTTTTTTCTTTATTACAGGCGGGTAAAAAAAGGGCGAAAATTGTGATGACAAAAAGTTGGAACAGACTTTGTTTTATCACCAAACCAGGAAATGACAATTTCATTTAGTGTTATTATTTACGTTTCTTTACGATTGCTTATGAAAATTATTGTACCTCTTATTACTGATACAATATACAAAGTGTGGAATAAATTATTTGGGTTAATACCCTGATAAATTTATGAGCAATTGACAAGTGTTGACCATGGAAAGCAATAAAGCTAAAAATTGATTTAATAATAATACATATAATTATTTGCAGCAGACGATATTTTGTATTTCTTTAGCTATTATAAACCGAAGTAATTTTTATCCTATTGAAACTTCGAATAAAAATCACACTTCTAAACATTAAAACAAAACGCATGAAGATTTCAAAGTTTAAAAGAGGCTTTCAAAATTTGATCGCCATTATCTTACTAAGTTTTTTTTCTACCGCTCTTTGGGCACAGGATGGCGGGGCCGATGTAAATATAAAAGTCACTAAAGAAAGCTCAACATGGTATACGCAGCCATGGGTATGGATTGTAGGCGGGGCTGTATTTATTTTGCTCCTGGTTGCCTTGCTTCGCGGTGGCGGAAATAAAGATTAAACGAATAAAAAAGTAATAGCTAGTTATCCTTAAATGCGAGCTGGCTATTTACTTTTTGTATGAGATTATTAACGTCGAAAGGCTTGGCAATAAAATCATCAGCTCCGTAGTCAGCTATAGTAGCGGCTGCACCAGGGTGTGCAGAAAACATAATTACAGGTATGTGCCTTGTTTCCTCGTTAGATTTTAATTGTTTGCATATCGTGCGACCGTCATGCCCGGAAATAAGCACGTCAAGAAGGATAAGGTCCGGCCTGAAAGTATTTATTTTAGGAAATGTGTTCTCACCTTTTGCAGTCACTTCTACTTCAAATCCTTTCATCGTAAGAAGTATTTCCATTACTGATAAGATATCAGTATCGTCATCTACTACAAGGATTCTTGACATGGTATCGGTTTTTCAATAATACAGAAAACTAAAAGTGGTTTTATACCTTAACGTTGGTAAGGTTCGATTCGTATTCACGAATCGAATTTAGTGATATATAGTTTTAAATGTATATCAAATTTAATGAACAAAGAGATTCAATTTTCATTAATCACATTTTCGTAATAAATCATTAAAGCAATCTTTATAAAAAGGCTGCCGATTAATAACAAATTTCAGACCGGAAAATGATCGCTATAACAATGCCAGATTCAATTACCACGCTTTTGCTTCAGCGTTTCATTTATAGCTTCTAAAAATTCTTCTGTATATAGATAATCTTTGCCGTGTGAAACCTTATTGCCACTTATGCAAACTGCAAGATCTTTGGTCATCTTTCCGCTTTCAACAGTTTCAATACACACTTGTTCGAGCGTATTGCAAAATTTTACCAGCTCTTCGTTATTATCGATTTTGCCACGAAAGGCAAGCCCTCTTGTCCACGCAAAAATAGATGCAATAGGATTAGTAGATGTAGGATTTCCTTTTTGATGCTCTCTAAAATGTCTTGTCACTGTTCCGTGAGCAGCCTCAGCTTCCATCGTTTTTCCATCAGGAGTTATAAGCACAGATGTCATAAGTCCAAGAGAGCCGAAACCCTGTGCGACTGTATCACTTTGCACATCGCCATCATAGTTCTTACACGCCCAAACAAAATTTCCATTCCATTTTAACGCACTAGCCACCATATCATCAATAAGCCTGTGTTCGTAAACAATTCCTGCCTCTTCAAATTTTGACTTGAATTCTTTTTCATAAATATCCTCGAAAATGTCTTTAAATCTACCGTCGTATTTTTTTAAGATCGTGTTTTTAGTTGAGAGATATAAAGGCCACTTTTTACTCAGCGCCATATTAAAGCAACTTCTTGCAAAGCCGGAGATACTTTCATCTGTATTGTACATACTCATTGCCACACCATCGCCTTTGAAATCGTATACTTCAAATGTTTGAGGTGCGCTTCCATCAGCCGGCGCGAACGTCATCGTAAGTTTACCTTTTCCTTTTATCACAGTGTCTGTTGCCCTGTATTGATCTCCAAACGCATGACGGCCTACAATGATCGGCGCTGTCCAGTTGGTTACTAACCGTGGTATATTTTTAATTACGATCGGTTCGCGAAATACGGTGCCATCAAGAATATTTCTTATTGTACCGTTAGGGCTCTTCCACATTTGCTTAAGGCTGAACTCTTTTACTCTTTGCTCGTCCGGGGTGATCGTGGCACATTTTATTCCTACTCCGTATTTTTTAATTGCGTTAGCAGCATCTACCGTTACCTGGTCATCCGTTTCATCACGGCTTTCCATTCCAAGATCAAAATACTTTATATCAACATCAAGGTAAGGGAGTATCAATTTGTCTTTTATAAATTTCCAAATGATCCTTGTCATTTCATCTCCATCAAGTTCTACAACCGGATTGGCTACTTTAATTTTTGTCATTTTAAT